>NZ_JADDYG010000142.1:0-642 GCF_015163535.1 Vibrio sp. OPT46
TGCTGAAAGCAGCAAATGCAGAAGATGCCTCTCGTCTAGAAGCAAGCAAGCAAGTACTGATGTCACTAGCGAAGCTAGAAGCAGTACGCGTGCTTGAAACTGGCGAACAAACTCCTGCATGTGCGACAGCACTGGTTGGTAAGTCTGAGTTGATGATCCCAATGGCAGGTCTGATCGACAAAGATGCTGAGCTTGCTCGTCTAGATGGCGAAATCAAGAAGACTCACGGCGAAATCAAGCGTATCGAAGGCAAACTAGGTAACGAAGGCTTCGTAGCGAAAGCTCCTGAAGCAGTTGTTGCTAAAGAGCGTGAGAAGCTTGAAGGCTACAAAGAAACGCTAGCTAAGCTAGAAGAGCAGAAGACAACGATCGCTGCGCTTTAAGCCTCAGTGAAAGAGAAGAATTAACACTTCTCACTTTTTGGTTCAAAAGGTTGGTCATCATGGCCAACCTTTTTTGTATACATTTCACCAAAACCATCATCAATAGCTTCCCCCTATCACAACAATACTCATTACCCATTAGCATTAATGAGAATTATTATCGATAATAAGCTCATCGAAACAAACACGATTGAGTAATTATCATGAAAAAGACACTAACTTTCGCAGCACTGCATTTTACTATCGCATTTAGTGTCGC
>NZ_JADDYG010000013.1:0-7562 GCF_015163535.1 Vibrio sp. OPT46
TCTCTCTATGAGTTAGGTAAGCAATGGCTGAACCTCAAGAAAGAACAAGGTTTGAACAATATTCAGATTGCCACCGAGAAAGGCTATGACAAAAACTTAGTCTCAGCTGGTATAAAAGCGGCAGAGCTACCAAAATGGCTAATAGATGTCATTCCTAGTGTTCCTGATCTAGGAAGACCTTCAATAATTGAATTAGACAAGAAAATAACTAGCCTTTCTGATAAAGAAAAATCAGGCTTTGAAAATTTTTGCTCATCTTTATTAGAAGAGACAGAAAACCTAAGGCTTACAGCATTAAGTGCTAAACACGCCAACGCTCAAATCGTAAAAAAGATTCTGTCATACAGCTATGCCGAGCATGATGAGGATCAAGGGCAAGATGCATTGACAAAGCCAAAGAAACTTAAGAAGAAACTTGATAACGGCTCTGAAGTTCACGTAAAACATGACTCCTTGAAAGGTGAGTTCAGTTTCACAGTTAAAAATATAAGCGATGAGCAAAAGCAGCAGCTTGATCAGCTTTTAGGAGATTGGGGATTATCCATATAGTGTGGCGTTTATCTATCATGCTGAAAAATTGGGCATTTAACTGTTTATAGTGTCATTTTCTTTGAACTAAGCTGTAAACCTGTATATAATTCGCTTCGGAGTTAAATTGCCCCCAAGCGTTTATCTCTGTCCCCCTCTTACGCTTTTGCTTAGGAGGGGGTTCTTTTTTTCAAACCAGAAAATATACAACTCCCCCTCCCCTTATATCTTTACTTGATCAACTCCAAACTTGCGAAAATAAGCTTGTAGCCACAGAATTCTTTAGGCCAGTGTATCCTTTTACTGATATAAGTTACTCTTTTATCAACCTCAATGGCTTGTACTATTTTAAGAGAGTGATGAGAGCAAACCAATGGACTTGTATACTAATCGAACTTCAAAAAATGATTTCATTAAACATGGCATCACAGATCATATAGAAGATGGAATGGACTTATTCATTGCTTCAGCTTTTTTCACAGAGTTTGATGTTATAGATGAGGTCCTTGGAAAAGGATGTAATTTAAAAATCATTGTGCGACTTGGTTTTCCAACCTCACCATCTGCACTAGATAGATTACTAAACAATAATAAGGTTGAAGCTAGGTTCTTCACGACCAACTCATTCCATCCTAAGCTTTACATTTTTGGTGATAAGTCCATCTTGTTGGGTTCAGCGAATCTAACTCGATCCGCCATATATTCTAATCAAGAAGTTATGATTGGCATCCACCCGGAAGATCATAGATTTATAGAACTGCAAGAGTTATTCAGTGAATACTGGCGTGACGCAAAAGTGCTCAATAGAGATGCAGTCAAATGCTATCGGAGTATCTATAACAAGTACTATCATGCAAATAAACTATTAAATGACATGGAACACGATGTCATCGACACCATGGGGGATGTGAACTTCTCGAACATCAATCGCGGTAAAAAGAAAGCATCACAGAAGTCTATTTTCCAAGATACATACCAGCGTTCATATCAAGAATCAGTTAGTGCTTTTAATCGAATAGTAGAAATCTACAAAACCTTCGATAGAAAAGTTAACGGTGACTTAATACCATTAAGATTAGAAATTGACTCATTCTTCAGCTTTGTTCGCGACTTCTATGCCACTCAAGACACTTGGAAGCACCAACCTCTTGGATGGGATGAACAACAACGGTCTAAAACGGCAAAACTTATTAATGAATGGATGAATACAAAATGGGAACATTTTGAGGATCGCATTGTTCCGCATAATTATCCCCTTATAAAAAAAGTCCTCGGTTCAAAGGAAGCAATCATATCAGCTTCAATGATTGATATAGTTGAGGCACTTTGCGTTCTGCACTCTTTCCATGACCGGTTTCGCTTCTACAAAGGTGGCCTCAATACATTAAAGGAGAGCTTTATGGGAAGTAATGAAGAACAGAGGGTAAAAAAGACTCTGATATACCTACTATACGGCACTGGAGACCCTGTAACACGTATGGCAAACTGCATATACGATAGTGAGTATAAGTTGAACCAATTCGGAAAATCTAATGTTCAGGAGCTAATTGGATGGATTAACAAAGAAGATTTGCCAGTCATCAACGGTAGGACAACTAAAGTACTAAGATACTTCGGCAACAAAGTTGTTCAAGTAAGTGAGTAACGAAAGTTATAGTTATTGACGCCTCACTTCTGTTGAAATGAGGCAATATGATATCCTAAAAACTACGCTACTTCTTCTACCTCTGCATCGGTCTCAATAAGTCTAATCATTTGCTCATATAAATTAGTCCGCTCAAAGTTCTCCTTTGTATATTTGCTTCGAAGATACTTCTCTACCCCTTTGACAGTTACATTTCTATCTGATGATAATGGTTGCTTAAACACTTGAGCCAGCAACTGGCAAAAGTCATGCCCATTCGCGGTCTGATATATACAATAACCAGCTTGATTTAACTCTACGTATTTATTGTATATGTCGATACAATGAGTTTGTTCTACTCTCGGACTTCTTCTGATTGCAGCTTCGATTAAGATTTGAATGTTTATTGACACATTAAAATCGTTAACCGTCACAGCTTCGCTAGTAAAGTAGTTCATACCTTTGAATCTCACATTCAAATTCAGCAACCTACAAGCGAGTTTTACAAGACCGATTTCATTACAGACGCTCATCAGATTACTCATTAATCTCTGACCAACTTCATCGATCTGCATCGGACCCAGAATATGATTTTGTGTATGTTCAGTTATAAAATCTGTGATAAATTCATCATGAAGCATCATAATTTCTGCATCATGCACGTCCGTCATAAATGTATCGTTGTAAGTCTTTTCTAGTACGTGGTCGAAGTCTGCATCGACTATACCGTAAACTTGATTAGAAATACGAGTCCTCAGCCTATCAACAGCTTCTATGACATCCGCCTTTCCACTTGCTGGAGTGCAGTAAAAGAACTCTGTATTTCTCAACACCATGTTAAACAGAGTAATATCGGAGTCGCCTTCAACAACAAATATAATCCTATTGCCTACGTGGTCAGTTTGGACCTGTAAAAGCAGAGCGCTAAATTTAGTTTCATCGCTACGTTCTCTGGTAGCATCTCTTAAACTCGACATAACTAGTTACTCTTTGCAATCACATGCTTGTCAAAGAGGTCAATTGAACTTTCCCATTCATCACCAATCACATCCGGTGAATGCGTTGTTACTATAAGCTGTGAGTAGTGATTAAACTTTGATATTTGAGAGAACTCATTAAGGAGGTCTTTCTGCCATGAAATGTGTAGAGATACCTCAGGTTCGTCTATCAAAATGATTGCACCATTTTCTGCTTTGAAAATTAGATCAAAGAAAATAGATACTTGGTTCTTCTCGCCTGAAGACAGCTTTTCTAAAGGTATATTAGCACCAACATGATTGAAGAATGCGAAGCCGTATTCCGGGTTAACTGCTATAGTTTTAAATGAAAACTTTTTCTTCTCAATTAGCTTCGAGAACTCGCTCAAACGTCCTACAAAGTCTTCATGCAAAGATTCTTCATAGAATATTTCATCCAATTTATCACTCAAGTTAATGGTGTAGTCTGATACAAGGTTTAAGTCATTCAATTCGAGATACTTACTCGACTTTGGTAGCAATCCGAAACGAGTGTAAGGTGCTAACAGGTCTTGTAGGCCAACTATCCTCTCTTTCTGCATGTACGGTAATGCGTTATTTTGAACTTCGTGTGATTCTATTGAAATGCATGAAAATAAGTCATAAACCAACTGGTCAAGCTTGTGCAATTTACTTAGCGCAAACTTCATTTTATCTTCTAGAAACGCTCTTTGCTTTGTAATGATGCTATATGCTTCAGTTTCGTCATTCAGATGTACAGAATGGATAAGAATAGAAAAAGCTTTTCTGTAATCAAATACCTTTTCTTCAGACAAGTTTTGGGTTGAAGGAATGATGATCTTTTTTGCGTCATTAAGAAATGACTCGATCTGCATACCAGATTCTGAGTTGAAGTAACGGACAAGACCAAGATTGGTTTTCAGTTCGAATGTATCAAAACTTATTTTAGATAATTCTTTGTAGTTATTTGAGATAGCATTATGAATCAATTTGAGAAGCATAGTCTTACCATAGCCATTGGGGCCTGTAATAACCACATGATCGGACTCTGGAAGTTCAATGTCATAGTTTAAAAAACCAAACAGATTCTTAACTGTAATTTTTTCTATTCTTAGGAACATTTTGTAGTATTTTTATTGAAAATTATGTCGCATTGTACCATTAGAGGTAATGTCGTAAAGTGCATATTGATTCTGGGTATTTCTGTTTCTGTGGGTTATTCAGTGATTTATGGGTAATGACCAAAGACCAACGTAGCTTGAATAGTAAAGATTTATTAGTCTGAACTCTTTACTTTATCTAGACGATTTATATCCACATTCTTAACCAAAGCATCTGCATCAAATATCAATTGATTTTTTTCATTAACTTTTGGTCTGAATAAAACTAGTACTTTACCAAACTCCCCTTCTGCCTCAGCTGTTAAGGTCGTATTTCCTGAACTATCAACCAAGTAGTTTGTTGAGTCTGAATCCAACCTTCCAATTCGGCCATTCACGTGAATAATTCCAACGTCATAGTCTCTTGATGACAAACTCTCGGAAAAATACTTTTTTAACTCTTCAGGGTTATCCAATATAGATTCAGGGTCATCAACGTACGCACTTGCAACCTTAAGTTCTATATTCTGTTTATTATGAATTGATGTATAATCCGGCCCATTTGGAGTATTTGAAATGCCAGGGCTAACATATAAGCCCACAATTGCCCAAATTGCTGAACATGATGTAACTATTGCTCCTCCACCTTTTGATGAAACCTTGAGATTGTTCCATTCGATTAGTTGCTCCTCTTCCTTTAACGAGGCGCCTCTTTTGAAAATTTTATAACCAAAGTACGCAACGAAAGAACCAATAGAGAAACACAGAAGCATCCCTATACCGTTAAAGACAATAATACCCAATCCTTCCATGGATCTCCCTTATCTTAATTTTACTATTATTTTGTTAATTCATCTAAACAAGCTTAGATCATTCTTGTATCAACAGAGCTCAAACTTAGATTCTTTTTTCTTAGGCTCACCTTACATTCTGTTTACTTATGAACTATTAGTTATTCCGAAAGTATTTATCTGTATTCATTAATTCGTATCGGCAAGTGAGCTTTTTCTAAGGAGTATTTTGTGGCTACCATTCATTCAAACGCATTTGAATTTAATCTCGATGGCTTAACTAATATCAATTTCATAGAACAATCCCACTGTATCACCCATGGTCAACCTTATGATGGAGTCCGTTGCTACAACGCTTGTCACAAGGAGCCAGCAAAATTGGTTGTACTTGCTGGCAGGAAGGGGTCACATGAAGTTTCTAACTGGCTAGTGTCAAATGTAAATTGGCCCAAAGAAAACGGCCTAGGAGGTGCAATAGCAGATACCTATATGGATGACATTCCACGTAAACTCAATTTTGCCATTCGTGGTTGTATCATACTCACCATCTTCGGTATTGAGTACACAATCGAAGACATTGTCCTCGCACAAGGTAAGTCTGGTGCTTACAACAACTGGTGGCTTGGTTCGAGCTCAATGATAAAGATAAAGGCAGAAAACATGACAGATTCATATGCTCAGGAGCTGTCCGAAATGGCCAACAAGTTGATTATGGCAGGACTATCTAAGAGTTTCGCTAGAGCAATCAATGCTATCGGCATTGGAATATACAAATTAACAAAACCACATAAAGTGGGTCGTTGTCTAATTGGGTGCACGAATGACCAATTCGATAAAAGTAAGTCCGTGGTTTTCATTAGTATGAAAAACAGTTCGGCTGATGCAACTATGATGGGTACTTACGCGCTTGATTCTGAAAAATTGTAGTATTTAAAACACTTTAGATTAAGAATATACATTGTATATTCTAATACTTTTTTTTTGAACAACCATGTTGATTAATAGTTAATCAAGAGTTCTGGAACACTATGCCAGATGGATATCTGAGTAATATACACTGTATACTATTTTAACAAATAGCTCCCTTTAAAATATACAGTGTATATTTACAATGTGACATCAATACTGGTCCCATTAGAATATACACTGTATATCACCCCAAAAATTCACATCACTTAAGCGTATTGATTAACTTAATTAAACTATCTGGGTCAGAGGTGTAGAGCGATACCAGCTCCTTTTTACTTAGGTTAGTTAGTATCTTGGCTATCAAATCCTGGTTAGTATTGGTTACTAGGTTCTGAACCTTAAACTCTGAATACCCCATAACCATCGCAACATACAAGTGCCTGTTTTCCTTAAACCACTTCCAATAGGCAGACTTAGAGAAGCCTTCATCTACAAGTCGATCTGGAGCACTAGGCAATCCTAGTTCGGCGTTAACCTCTTTTATGGTTTCCAATTCCACCAGCCTGTTGACAAATAGCTTTAGTTCATCGTAATCATTACAGTAGTTGAATGCATTATCCAACATGAAAGCCTGTTTCGGCTTTGATTTCTGCCACAGTTTTATTGTGCTTTCACTCTGTTTAAACGCTTCAGCTAAGAGAGATAAATCGTTTTTATAGTCATAAGTAAACATAATTGTTTTATAGATTTAATAGTGATTCGAGTAAGGGTTTTGGCGTTACATTTCTTGTAGAACGTTTAGTTACTTTTGTCGTATGCATATTACTATCGACTCGATCAGGAGAAATTGTAACATTCGTATTTACTGGCATTGTACATAAATCCGTTGATAGAGATAGACGCTGTTCGAGTGAAAACTTTGATATTGTTTCACGAAGAGAAAATCTCTTTATATCTTCAATTTGAGCTTTAAACCACTCGAGGGTGATAAGAGCCTCAGATAGGTTTGACTCATATTCTCCCAACCGAGTTAAGTAGTTTTCTACGCTTGGGTTAAATGAAGCTAGAAAATCTTGTTTGTCTAAGTTAATCACATTTGAGGCTGGTGTTTCGATATTACTTAGTCGCGTGTATAGAGCTGCATTCAGATTTCTCAATTCAGTTTTTAGACAAAGATATTCCTCTGAACTTTTATACTTAAAAACATCGTCAAATTTCAAGTTAGATAGGTCTTTAGATACCTTAGCGATTTTTGAAACTGTTTCACTATCAATACTATTAATGGCATTTGAATACACTCCTTTAAGTGCCCAGTTCATCGCAATAGATTGCTCTAGTACTGAAACAACTGAGTTTAGTTGTTCGATTGTAAAGTGTGTCATTTCCTTCTTAATAGATGGCTTAGCATTCAGTTCTGTTAGTTGATTAGAAGACAGAGAACTTTTGTAGAACTCTTCAATCGATTTGAACGAGTCTGAGCTTAATAAAGACCAACACTTTAATGTTCGATGAATCTGAGGCTGATTATCGGTGAGGAATAGTGTGGGATTGTTTAGCTTGACAGTTGATTCACCAAATCGAGCCAGGTATTTCTTCAATCTATCACAGTGATTCCTTAATCTACTCTCACAGC
>NZ_JADDYG010000143.1:0-314 GCF_015163535.1 Vibrio sp. OPT46
TCAACGAAAGAAGCTTCGTTTTTAACTTCTGCTTCGTCTACACCTAGCTGTTCAACAATGATTTTCTTTACGCGTTCTTCGATGTTGCTCATTTTTCTTTTCCTTTACAGATTTCGCCTAATGCGATGATTCCGTAGTTTATTCGAACTATTGAAAGTTGCAAGGGGGTCCTTGCTGGTCAAACCACAAAATTAGCGAATTTAACCGAATTTCAATACATTTTTGACTTAAATCATGCACAAATCTTGCGCATAAGCATGACAAGTTCATGACAGTTAACTGCAACTATAGGCTATTTTTCACAATGTAAAATA
>NZ_JADDYG010000144.1:0-384 GCF_015163535.1 Vibrio sp. OPT46
TCGACGGCCAATGACATGATCCAATATTGATGTGCATTTGTGCTAGTCGTTAGCAATATATACCCTGCGACCTGCTCTCCCTCTTTTGCTACCAGTAAACTCTCTCCCCAACAATCAAAAGCTTGCCGAAAGAAAAATTGAGGATAGGCGTGTGCTCCAAATAAAGTATTTTCGAGCTTATATATGGCAAATAAGTCCTCTTTTTGCGCAGACAAGATGTCCATTCAATGACTCCTTCTTTAACATGAATGGCAGCAGTATACCTAAATCTCATCTAAATGACGGGACACAAACATCTCAATTAAGTGCTTAAGAAATGTAATATTCTTCCTGAAAATTAGGCCTAACTCACTTAGAACATACATCCGTGATTAAGTTTTAACC
>NZ_JADDYG010000145.1:0-302 GCF_015163535.1 Vibrio sp. OPT46
TACTATCGCAACAACATCATTCACTTGTTCGCTCTGCCGTCATTAATTGCCCAAATGCTCATTCGTCAGCGCAACCTTTCGGTAGCCAAGATTCAAGCGAATGTCGCGCAAATCTACCCATTCTTGAAGAAAGAGTTGTTCTTAAGTTACCAAGAAGACGAGTTAGATGAATTGGTCGTTAAAACACTGCATGAATTTGCCGAGCAGAAAATGATTAGTCTTGATGGTGATAAGCTGGAAATCAATCAATCGAACAACCAGCCTTTGGTTCTGCTAGGTCGTACGATAACTGAAACGCTGCA
>NZ_JADDYG010000146.1:0-1990 GCF_015163535.1 Vibrio sp. OPT46
GGACAGAAAGAGGACACTAAAAAAACAATCAAGCTAGGCTCATGTGAACCAGGCACAGCAACAGAATTTGGTACTGTTAGTAAGTCAACAAACACAAAACAATATAACGCTATCGTCTTATACAACTCAATAACTGGGAGTATTCATTCAGCGTATGATGACGAAGAAAAGGCAAATAGCGCTTTTGATAAAATCTGGTCATTAACGAAGTTCCCATCAATGAGGCTCAAAAAGCTGACTTACTGGTCAGACATTGGTAAGGCTCATCAATACCTAGAAGGTGTATCAGTAGACTCTTGTTGTGCTTGATATCAACTGCCTGCCCAAAGCGGCAGGTTGTTGATTTGCTCTCCACTAACAGGGTTCCCCTAGTCGCCACCGAGGCCCACCCGCCGGACTTACCCCTGCATCCCTAAGGCTCGTTCCTCACTAAGTGCTGCCGCTCAAGGCTGTTGACCTCCAGCGCTAGGTCGTTGCCAACAAACCCCCGTTGTCACCGACCTAGCAGAATGCTGGTGGTCATAAGATTCGCCTACGGCGAGCTAAAAGCATTTGTATCGCTTTTCTTAACGGCTTCGCCTAAAAAGCTGACCCTCTATCGAGCCCTATTGTGTCGCCTTTGTCGGGGCTAATGTCAATCAAAAAAGGCAACAATAATTATTAAATATTTGGTGTTATAATGTGGTATTTATAGGGGTGAGGGTGTATAATAAATACATGAAAACAAAGACATAGTTTTCATGTTAACTGATTTTTAAATAGCTTGGGGGCTAAAATATGTCAATTGATAAAAACTTCGCATACTCACTTCCTTGTACTGTAGGTAAGCAATTCAAACCATTTCATCTAGTGAATGTTCCAGCTTCAGTATTGGTCTCACTACTAAACATCGATAACAAGGGTAGTGTACTTAAACGTAGCCAGCGAGAGGTAAATATGAAGCGAGCGAAAGATTTCGCGAAATACCTTGTGAACAACTATAAGCGTTTTTACATCATTCCAACTATCATTGGTGTGGTTGTGTCGAAGAAAGATAAAAAGCCTGAATTTGAAGAGGTTATGGAAGGAGCGCGAGTTGGTCTACTTCATATATCTATGGATAGCTCCATTAAGCTATTCGATGGCCAACATCGTTCTGTTGGAATCGACTTCGCTCTAGAAATGTTGTGTGATGAACTCGCCGAGTTAGGTTTTGATCTAGAGAACGTAGATGTTCCTATTATGCTATACACGAACTTGACACTTAAAGAGAGGCAGTTGGGCTTTTGTGACATCAACCAAAACTTGGCCAAACCTCAACAAAGTATTTCAGATGCCTTTAATACACGTGACCCTCTTCCATGTTTAGCTCGTTACATAACTGAGAACTGCGTTGCGTTTAAAGACCTGGTTGATATGGAGCACAATACTATCACCAAGAAGTCTGAAAAGTACTTTCCTTTGAAAGCTATCAAAGATATCAACCAAATCCTGCTGGGGTTGAGTAAGGAAGTAAAAGAAATCTCTGATTCAAAGTACCAGCTAGCAAACGAGTTTTGGACTACTGTTTCTAGAGCCATGGGTTGGGGAGGCTTAGCATTTAGCGATACGTCAGCAGAAGAATTCCGTAATACCTGTATTCTGACTCATGTAGCTACACTAAAGGCTATTGCAGTAGCTGGAAATATCGCAATGAATCACTATGGCTCTCTCGAAGCAGTTCAGTGGGATAAGCTTGAAGAACTTAACTACTCACGCGATCTAGGTACGTCTGACTTTACTGGCCGCATCATAGATGACAAGAGTGGCAATATGTCAGTGAATAAAACTAGCATTGACTTGGCTGCAAATAAACTCCTTACAACCCTGGGTGTACCACTTTCTGAAGCACGGCAAAAGTTAGAGGATCAGTACTTTGGTTCTCAAAGTATGAGCGATGATAGTGGTGACATTGATGGAGCAACAGAACAAGCCGCTTAACCAAGTTTTAATTAGAGAAGCCCTGACTAAG
>NZ_JADDYG010000147.1:0-385 GCF_015163535.1 Vibrio sp. OPT46
TTGGTGCAATTAAAGGTGTAAATTGTGGTGATGGTGCAGGTTATGCGGCAAATAGAATTGTTGTAGACTGGCAAGATAGTAAGCGTTACCACTCAGCGGACGGTGTAGTCGTATCTGACTATTCATTAAACCGAATCGGTGTTACAAAAAATGCATCTGGGTCACAATTTCTTGTCCGCCTTTACTCATATAATTTCAAAACAAAACTTTGGGAAACACCTAGAGAAAACCGAGCACTAGCAACTATCTATTGCTATTACCCTTAAATATCTTCCCTTCCAGGGCATACCAAACTATAATATATTATAGACTAAGCTTAAGGTATGCCCTATGAACCTACTTCTTGCTATCTTCTTTGGAATTCTTCGTACTCCGGCTCTACTTT
>NZ_JADDYG010000148.1:0-232 GCF_015163535.1 Vibrio sp. OPT46
CTCTGACTTTACCGCACATCGACCCTATATCGAACAGTGTTCTATTCTTGACATTCCCCTGACATAACTTTCCACTTGGACAATAAAATTCCAAACACAGATCACACTAATTCACATTTCTTCCACATTTTCTGGGACAGGTGAGCAAGATGAAAACACAAATAGTAAAAGAAGCCGAGTCAGCCCCAAGCAACGTTGTTACTGAAAAATCAAAGCGCATTATTTATAAATC
>NZ_JADDYG010000149.1:0-840 GCF_015163535.1 Vibrio sp. OPT46
GTTTGAGTCACTAATTTGGAATAGGATGGTTTGTCGATTCGCTCAGAAACATGAAATCTATGAGTGGAGCTAAACTGCATTAGCCACGCTTTCAACTCAAGCCAAACAATATTGTAAGGCTTGTAACCTTCACCCGAAAATCCATCGAACTTAAAATCAGCGTGCCAATCATCTCCCCTGTATCGCGCCGTTCTATTTGGGTGTTTGACTTCCAATTTAAAGTCAGAGAATTGCATAAAACGTTCTATTAATCGGTTATATGTTGGATGACATAATAGGGTCTCGTACACATGGCTAGGGAGTAAACTGAGATTGATTTGCAATGATGAAGTAGTGTCTTTAGGTGGAAAGCCTCTAGCCTTGTTAACCAAGTCAAAATAATCGTTAGACGGTTTGAAATGACTATCCAAATAGATTTGTTCTTCCAAAATGGATGCTGATACAGCTTGTCGCTTCAGTTGTTCTACGGCCTTGTCCCAAGGTAATGCTATACCGTTTTCGCTTGCACATTGATTCAATGCTTCGGTAAGTGTTATGTCTTGAGATTTTCTCAGACGTTTCGCATCCATTTTGACTTGCTTAACGGAACGCCCTGATGGAAATTTTAGGTTGGATAGATCGCTCATATATGTGCTTCCATACTTATCAGAATCCAATGGCCGACTCACTGAACTCTAGAATGAAAAACATACTGAGTAAGTGAAGATTTTAATTCAGATGACTCGAAGCGGTCTTCGCCAAAGGTCGGCTAAACAAGCGGTCTGAATACCCACTCTGCTAATTACAATAGCAAAGCGGATCAATATAGCAACTTGTTTTTGATTAGATTTGCTTATATCG
>NZ_JADDYG010000150.1:0-317 GCF_015163535.1 Vibrio sp. OPT46
TTATGCGATTACTAATGGTTAACTATAGAGAGTTAAAACGGTAAGAGGTATACGGAAAGTAAAATCGAAGCAAAAAAAAACCACACATAACTGTGTGGTCGGAATATCTATAAAACAATTAACTTACGCCAATTGAAAAGTAATCAGTTTCCTGATTAGGAGAAAGTAAAGTCAGCCTTCAAAAGGAAGTGTCATCTTGCTCAACATGTTAGTCGCAATGACTAACGAGATGACAAGGTGTACTATAACCCCTTCACTGCTTGATATTTTGAAATAGATCAATTTTATAGTGATTTTACGAGTTTTAAGCTCACCTA
>NZ_JADDYG010000151.1:0-599 GCF_015163535.1 Vibrio sp. OPT46
TAACGTATATAGTTAAGCATACTTTACAAAGATAGGTTTCTTGTTACCGTGACTAAAGACGAATACATTGAGTGCTATAAACGAAAAGGTTGGACTACAGCACACCTAGCCAATCGGTGGGGGTTTAGCAAGGTAAGAGTCTACCAAATTGCAGAGGAAGTTGAGCTAGGGCATAGTAAGAAACAAGCTCATATAGATATGCTTAACGGGCTACCCAAAGCGCCAAAATCTATTCGAAAACCCTATAAAGAAAACTAGGAGAAGCTTGTGAAAAGGCTTGAGAATGTAATGGAGAATAACAACCTAGCTTTGAGCTTTGGTCCTGCAATAGACTTCTTTGTTGACTGGGGCTTCAAGATAGCGCTTTTAATTTTTGTAGTGGTGTTTATTTCATCTCTAATCACTACTTACTTCAATGGTGCACTACATACTAATGCTCTGTCTGTATTTGGATTGACAGGTTATTTAATCGCTAGTGCTATATATCAAGGCCTGAACGATCATCATCGGGGATACTAATATAAATTTTTCATTTGGCGCTATACAAGAATTGAATCGCGTTCCGTCGCCGGAACGCTGTGAGTCAAAACAAGGTCAAA
>NZ_JADDYG010000014.1:0-271 GCF_015163535.1 Vibrio sp. OPT46
TAAAAAAGAGGGCCATTGAGCCCTCTATACACGTTAGATTTACCGATTACTATTCTTGACGGAACGGATCAATTACAAAGCCAAGCGCGTCTAGGGGTTGGCTATTGTATGCAGTAAGTGCTTCGCGACCTAAATCCAGTTCGTATCCAGAGCCAACAAAGTCATCACCTACAAAGCCACAAATAACATTGTTTGAGATACCTTCGATACCTTCCCAAGCTCTCCCGGTCCAATATTGCGATTCGACAATCCAAACACCTTCACGATGAAC
>NZ_JADDYG010000152.1:0-340 GCF_015163535.1 Vibrio sp. OPT46
GCGCAAAAACCGGTTCTATCTGGTGAAGAAAGAGAAATGCTTGCCAAACTGTTTGCCTAATCAAGTCATTGATATAAAACACTTGAACGTTTTATAAAGTCCACCTATGCTCTCACTATCATAATGTTGGGAGTAGTGATATGCCTGTATCGGGAATTCAATCTGGACACCACATCGTTCAGATGTCACAACAAATAGCCGAGAAAGCTGCACATGGCATTAGCAATAATGTAAGTAAGGTTAAAGAAGAGCTTTCTGATCACAACATCGATTTAGCTGCGGTTGCGGATGTCGCAATAACAGCCTCAACACCTAGCCTTCCCTCTCAAAAAGTTGAATC
>NZ_JADDYG010000153.1:0-1190 GCF_015163535.1 Vibrio sp. OPT46
TATGAATTAGTCGAAGATCTTAGCAACAACACCAGCACCTACTGTACGGCCACCTTCACGGATCGCGAAACGTAGACCTTCGTCCATTGCGATTGGTGCGATTAGCTCTACAGTCATCTGTACGTTGTCGCCTGGCATTACCATTTCTACGCCGTCTGGTAGCTGGATGTCACCAGTTACGTCAGTTGTACGGAAGTAGAACTGTGGACGGTAGCCTTTGAAGAATGGAGTGTGACGACCACCTTCATCTTTAGACAGTACGTATACTTCTGATTCGAACTTAGTGTGTGGAGTGATTGAACCAGGCTTAGCTAGTACTTGACCACGTTCAACTTCGTCACGCTTAGTACCACGTAGAAGTGCACCAACGTTCTCACCTGCACGGCCTTCGTCTAGAAGCTTACGGAACATCTCAACACCAGTACATGTAGTTGTAGTAGTGTCTTTGATACCTACGATAGCAACTTCGTCACCTACAGTTAGGATACCACGCTCGATACGGCCAGTTACTACTGTACCACGACCTTGGATTGAGAATACGTCTTCGATAGGCATTAGGAATGGCTGATCTACCGCACGCTCTGGCTCAGGGATGTAAGTATCTAGAGCTTCTGCTAGTTCAACGATTTTCGCTTCCCACTGCTCTTCGCCGTTTAGTGCGCCTAGTGCAGAACCTTGGATAACTGGTAGGTCATCACCTGGGAAATCGTATTCAGATAGAAGTTCACGAACTTCCATTTCTACTAGTTCTAGTAGCTCTTCATCGTCAACCATGTCACATTTGTTCATGAATACGATGATGTATGGGATACCAACCTGACGGCCTAGTAGGATGTGCTCACGAGTTTGTGGCATTGGGCCATCTGTCGCAGCAACAACTAGGATACCACCGTCCATCTGTGCAGCACCAGTGATCATGTTTTTAACATAGTCAGCGTGTCCTGGACAGTCAACGTGTGCGTAGTGGCGTGATGGAGTGTCGTACTCAACGTGAGAAGTTGCGATTGTGATACCGCGCTCACGCTCTTCTGGAGCGTTATCGATAGATGCGAAGTCTTTAGCTACACCGCCGTAAACTTTAGCAAGAGTAGTACAGATAGCTGCAGTTAGAGTTGTTTTACCGTGGTCAACGTGGCCGATAGTACCAACGTTAACGTGCGGTTTCGTACGTTCAAATTTTTCTTTAGACA
>NZ_JADDYG010000154.1:0-389 GCF_015163535.1 Vibrio sp. OPT46
CTTGTGGTTGAAAAAGATGGTGAGCTACTTGCAAGCCCGACTTTTCAGCTTGATAACCTTTCAGCATCGGAGTTTGATCTTTCACCAATTGAAGAAGTGACGGGTGAAAAAGAATCAATCAAGGCGATTGTTAAGAACCGCAGTGCGTTGAGCAGTGTCGATTTACATTTGCCAAGCGGTGATGATATCCGTATGAGTGGGCTGCGCAAATTTGCTGCAGTTGTGCCTTTGTACACATTACAAGAAGATGGTGAAACGCTTTACAACAA
The DNA here is from genome assembly GCF_015163535.1 of Vibrio sp. OPT46. NCBI lineage: Bacteria > Pseudomonadati > Pseudomonadota > Gammaproteobacteria > Vibrionales > Vibrionaceae > Vibrio > Vibrio sp. OPT46. Next base: position 270 of record NZ_JADDYG010000154.1, read on the forward strand.
CCGGACTGAAGAAACGCTACGTCCAAATATGGAAGTAGGTTACTACCAGCCTGTCGATGAAAACGGTCAATTTGTTGGCAGCACAGTGTCACCAGGTTTCGTGGTGAACATTGGTACCCA
>NZ_JADDYG010000155.1:0-245 GCF_015163535.1 Vibrio sp. OPT46
AAAGCCAAACTGATTTATTAATATTATGTGTACCATCCTACTCAAAAGATTTTGAAAAATTAAACAGAAATGCAAATAAATAACCAAAGTCGTGATGTATTCTATGTTTCTGACGGTACGGCGATAACATGTGAGACATTAGGGCACGTTGTTCTCGGTCAATTTCCGTTCATTCCTAACGAAAAAACCTTTCCGTTTGTAGAAAGCCAGGACAAAGCTACTGACGTAGTCAAAGAAATTGAAAC
>NZ_JADDYG010000156.1:0-1167 GCF_015163535.1 Vibrio sp. OPT46
TTTTTTGTATCTTATATCTTTGGGTACAGTTTCGGTTGCGGTAACTCGTCACTAACCTCGTAATAGCTTTTCTTCTTCCCCTCTTCTTTAACTATTATCTGGCTTTCTATACGAGCAATAGAAACAAAATGTCTGCTCGTGATTTAAACCATTGACCCTCAGACAACTTCTGATAGTATGGACATATAAACGTATGGACGTCTAAAGCAAAAATGGAGCTACAATGAAAAGTATTGGTCACTTAAAGAAACTAGCTTTGATTCTCACGGCAGTAGTCGGCTTAAGCGCTTGTGGAGAAAAAGATGACTCTGTCATTAAAGTGGGCGCGACAGTTGGACCACATGCACAAGTAGTCGAGGCGGTAGCGAAGGAGGCAGCGAAGCAAGGTTTGAATGTCGAAGTCATTGAGTTTTCTGACTACGTGACACCTAATGCCGCTCTTAGCGATGGTAGCATCGATATTAATAGCTATCAGCACCAGCCATTTTTAGACAACTTCAACAGTAGCCATAACGCCCAATTAGTATCAATTGGTCAGTCCATTCTTATGCGTATGGGGCTTTATTCCAATAAGTATCGCTCACTGCAAGAGCTTCCAAACAATGCACGTATAGCGCTTCCAAATGACCCTACCAACGGTGGTCGTGGTCTGTTGCTACTCGCCGATGCAGGTTTAATTGAGCTGAAACAGGGTGTTGGCCATAAAGCCGCCCTAACTGATATCACAAAAAACGCAAAATCATTTGAATTTGTCGAGGTAGATGCCGCTCAGCTACCAAGAACATTAGATGATGTGGACGCGGCTGCGATTACAATGAACTACGTAATGTCTTCTGGTTTAGATCCGAAGAAACAAAGTATCTATCTTGAAGCAAAAGACGCCCCATTAGCAGTCATGGTCATCGCCACTCGTGACGCAGACAAAAATAATGAAGCGTATAAAAAGTTCGTTTCTATTTATCAATCTCAAGCGATTCGTGATTATCTCGATCGCACTTTCAAAGGCACAATCGAAGCAGCTTTTTAATCAATAAAGCAGCGAATACTTTGCCCCACGAATCAGATAGAAAAGAGGCTAATGTTTTCTCATAGCCTCTTCTTTTCATTACTCACTAAATCGACTCATTGTCGACTTTCAGCCTCTAACTTCATTGCCAAATAAGCTTG
>NZ_JADDYG010000157.1:0-1114 GCF_015163535.1 Vibrio sp. OPT46
ACGGTTATTGACGCCCCATTCTCCACTAGTGATTGAGTTGGATCTGTTACAGTAAGTACAAGTGACTTATCGCCACTACTGCTATTGGTGCCACCACCTTCTCCGCCACCACCACAGCCAGATAGGACTACTAAAATCGAGAGTGCTAAGTATTTTTTCACTTCAAATCCTTTTTTTTATACGTAAATGACATAGATTAGTTTTCTAAATAAACCAGCGATTTCGCTAGTTTATTGATTGCTCTCAGATTATCCTTATCCAGATTCACGTTTTGAGCTTGCAGTTCAACTTTTGTCGTTAAGTTGAGGACTTAGAATGCTTTTTCATAAGCTTTTCTTTCAAAGCGGGCAATTTTCGCTCAGATGTCTCGTATTCGACAGCTAGTTCCAAGAGCTCATCATTACTAAATCGACTCGTTAACCCAACGATCGCTGCCAAGCCTTTTGACATGGCGCCTTTTTTTCGTGCGTTATCCACAACGCTATTACGAGTACCCAATAATGAATACACCCCTAACTTCGACATACCCAACTTCAGGAGACGACTCTCCAGAGCATCATAATGCTTCACTTTACAGCGCTGTGACTCTGTAACGCTTAAGATAGGATTGTTTACACTCTGAGATAGAATGTGGATCTGTTGCTCTTTTGGCATTTTCAAAAGAAAATCAACGCATCGAATATGCGATTCCTTTACAGGTTCGTCGGGATTATTTTTGTACTTTTGAATCGCGACTTCATTTGAGCCAAGAAAATAAGCTAATGAGCGTACAGACTGCCCCTTTCTCCGTGATTGCAATTCATCAAAAGGTAATTTGTCTAGATTTTTCTGAAAGTCACTAAATAACATTATGCCTTTATGTTGCGGTTTTCCCGCAACATACCTTAATCTAATTAATCCGAGATAATATCTCTTCAAGAAGGACTTTGTCGTTTTCTAAGGCCTCTGTCGCTGACAATCTGCCCTGCCCAAGCTTAAGGTTTTTGTAAAGGTACCAAGTACCACGTTTGTCTATAATTCGAGCATCTAAGCCTAAATCAAGAACTTCACCGTAGTAATCGAAACCCTTACCAAACAATATTTTGGTTTCAGCTTGTTTAAATGGAGGGGCAAG
>NZ_JADDYG010000158.1:0-306 GCF_015163535.1 Vibrio sp. OPT46
GAGTACGTCTGTGTTAAACCCAGGGATCAATTCTGCAGTAGAAGGCTCTGCAGTGATATCGTATATATATTGCCTCTGCTTATTAGTGCTCCTAGATAGAGAACATGCAGGCAGAACGGTAAGCGCGGAGATTGCTAAGGATGATTGAAGAAAGCGTCGACGAGATATATCCATACATAGTTACTCATTAATCCAGATCGGTTGAGTGTAACTAAATATAAATAGTGATTCCCCTTTATTATTAAAATTTCGGGCCACTGATCATTACAGCTAACTGTAGTTTCGTTCGTTCAGTAGATTAAATGC
>NZ_JADDYG010000159.1:0-273 GCF_015163535.1 Vibrio sp. OPT46
GATTTCCATGCCGAACTCAGAAGTGAAACGAAATAGCGCCGATGGTAGTGTGGGGCTTCCCCATGTGAGAGTAGGACATCGCCAGGCTTTAAACATCGCTTTCAAGTTCTCTTTAATTGAGATAACTGAAGGCAAAACTAAAAATTAGCATCAATAGTATAAGACTAAGTTTTAGTGACAATTTGTGGAGAGATGGCTGAGTGGTTGAAAGCACCGGTCTTGAAAACCGGCATACGTTAATAGCGTATCTAGGGTTCAAATCCCTATCTCTCC
>NZ_JADDYG010000015.1:0-366 GCF_015163535.1 Vibrio sp. OPT46
ATCGTTTAACTGCTTTTCCCGGTGCGCGTTAATCAAACTCTCTAACGCCTTTTTTCTCTCTATAGTTCTGCGTCTCTTTGCCGATTTCAGCTTCGCATTAGAGTCATAAGATTTGCTGGAGTTAGATGTTGATGGCGCATCATCTTCCTTATATGCGTCATATAATTTTTTTGCGCCATACGCTAATGGTATAACCGCCAACCATAAAGCCATTGTTTTGCACCCTTTAAACTTGAAAGAGGGTCCTGCAATGAACACAGGCCCCTCTTGTAATGATTAAGCCGTCTTAGATTCAAACTTTCCAGTTAGTAAGTCACGAATCTCAACTAGAGCTTCAACAGAACGCTTTAATTCATCAATGTCATA
>NZ_JADDYG010000160.1:0-16621 GCF_015163535.1 Vibrio sp. OPT46
GCCAAGTTGTGCACTGTATGGAACAAATGATGGGTGTTCGTTACCAAACATTCCCTCGATAGGTGAACTTTGCTCCACAACGTTAACCACATAGCGTAACGGACAATATCTCATATTTGTTCTAAATAATAAGCGCCATGCGCATTACTAATATTTTTCCCCGTTTATACGCCTGATCACTCTCAGGCGTTTTTTCGTTTCATTCATTTGACACTCTCCGGACAAAGTAAACGTCAGCATTCATGTTTTGTTCATGTTCACAGCATTAATCTGAGCACATAAATTACAGAGAGGTCATGATTATGAATCGGATTATTGTAACTGCACTAGCACTGATTACCGGCTTTTTTACGTTAGTATTTAGCTTGATCATTGCGATTCCGTTGACCATCGCAGCATTAATTACCGGCAAGCGTATTGAAAATCGCGTCAAGAAAATGCAGAGAGAAATGCACGAAGAATATGAATTTAATACAGGTAAAGCAGATGCGATTGAAGGTGAATTTGAAGAGGTTCGACGGTAAGTAAATAAGATTTAGATGAGTTTCTCTCCCCAGACCGCTCCTGAGAAACTTCTTGCTTTCACCCTGTCCTTAAAATGGCAGGGTGCTTTTTTGAAAAGCAGCCACACGGGCTGCTTTTAGTATTTCTGTCTTGCGAGCTTGTCTATACCGTTACGACCACTCTAAGAGCCAGCAGCATGAGTACTACCCCTGACAAACGATCAATCAACACTGCCTTAGAGCGAATTCTGTCAACGACTTTAGAGCTCGATAGCACTAGGGTAATAAAGGTGTACCAAAGCCCATCCACAACAAACGGCGTGGCAACAATGATCATCTGATTACTCAAATCATTACCGAGCGCGACAAACTGACTGAATAATGCGATAAAAAACAAAGCAATTTTGGGACTTAAAATCGAGATAAAAAAGCCTTCTCGCGCAGACTGGATTACCGTTGTTTCCTCACCTGACTCCAACTTCGCAGCCACACCACCTTTTGAACGCAAAGCATTAAACCCTAAATACGCAAGATATGCCGCACCCACAAGGCTAATCGTCTTGAACAGCATCGGGCTTTGCTGCAAAACAACAGCGAGCCCAATCAAGGTAATAAACGCATATATACCAATGCCAAACGCATGAGCCCAAGCCGTAGCTAATCCATTGATACGTCCACCAGCCAACGAGTGCTTAGCGACAATAGCTAAACTGGGACCTGGTGACATAGCCCCTAATAAACACACGGTAAAAAGTGATAACCAAACTGTTAGTGTCATAAGAATCTCCCCTCTTTGACGCTCACTCTATCAACGGAAGAGGTATAATTAGAAATCAAAGTTATTCATACTAATCATGACTTCAAGTCATAGCTAAACGGTGTACGTATTAGCGAATGGAATATTCAGAAATTTGCATTACTGAGCGAATCTCTTCTCGCACCCATTTATGCGCAGGATCCGTGTCGTATTTGGGGTGCCACATTAACCAATATTGATGAATAGGTGTTTCGAGTGGTAATGCTTTATGGGTTAAGTCCCAATGCTTAGCGAGGTTAACGGCAATATGTTCAGGAGCCACCATCAGGTGCTCACTTGCAACTAAGCGATTGATCGCAGCAGAGAAGAATGGAACCTTAAAGGTAACGTGGCGGGTGTGCCCTAGCTCTTTCAATGCTAAATCAGTGTAGGAATCTTTGTCTCCGCCGCCAGTCACTTTGATGTGTGAATATGAAATCAAGTCTTCAATACTGATCTGGTCCTGCTTTGCTAACGGATGAGAAGATTTCATCAAACAAACTGATGAATCCTCACCAATTTTAACGCTCGACACACTCTGTGGTTTTTCTGGATACATAGAAGACGCGATATGGATGCCCGTCTCATGAAGTTTATCAAGAAAGTTGGGTTGCCACAGTCGGTACGCCATATCTAACTGTGGCGCTTGTTCACCCAAGTGAGAGGCAATATCGGGCAATACGTATTGCGCCACGTAGTCACTAGAAGCAATAACAAGCTCACCTTGCCACTGCCGCGGCTCAAAAGGTTGGTCATCGAGTAAATGGTCAAACTCAGCCAGTAATGCATCAAGCTTTGATTTTAACGCTATTGCTCGTGGCGTTGGTATCAGTTGATTACCTTGACGAATAAGCAGTGGGTCACCACACAGATCGCGCAATTGTGCAAGCTGTCGACTGACGGCAGACTGCGTAATGTGCAAACGGTCTGCGGTCCGGCTGACATGACACTCCTCTAAAAGTACATGCAAGGATCTAAGTAGATTCAAATTAATGTTGTTTAACATATTCGCTCTGAAGGGTTTTCAACATGGCATCCATTCATGGTCACTTCACAAACAGGTTCCCAGTCGTGTTAAAGAATTCAGCTAAGACGGTATGAGTCATCAGGTTTCGAAGCTCTGGATATCGTTGAATTTGATCTCTGATTTCGTTCAAGCGAGCCATCGTAGGCACTTCGACAAAAACCATCATGTCCGTCTCACCGCTGATCGCATGACACCATTTTACGCCATCAATTTTGTATAACTCGTCCGCGTATGATTCGCAATAATACGTAGAGGTTGATTTATCGAACTTTAAGGCAAAATAGGCGCAAATCGAATCCCCACCCGAAGGCGCAATTTCAGCGTGATACCCTAGAATCACTTTGTCATGCTCTAGCTTACGAATACGGGCCGTTACCGCAGAACGAGAAAGGTTTACTTTATCCGCAATTTCAGTCACCGACAGCCGAGCGTTGTGCCTGAGCAGATCCACAATCTTATGATCAAACTTGTCCATACCGTTACCAAGCTTTCCTTATTTTTCTCATTCTATACCGATTCTAACTGCATAAGAAACCAACATTTTGTTGGAATTATTTAAAACAACCGTCATATTGACGGTTTAGTAAATCATTTTGTTATTAACATTTTGGATATGCTATTTGGCGGGCATGAGATGAGTGCTGTTATCCATTTCAACAGAAAATAGATAACACATTGAAATCAAATTCCCAACTTAAGTACTCAGCACATAAATAGCATCGCTTAAACACATAAAACGAAATAACCAGAAGCCACAAGCTTTTTCGTAATAAACCTCATAACATTGGATGAATCAATTCGCATGGAAGAGCTCAAAAAAGACATTTCACTCACATCAGGTATCGCACAGTTATCCACCACATTAATGGGAACGGGGCTGTTTATGATCCCGGCTATCGCAGCAGGTATAGCTGGCCATTTTTCACTATGGGCTTGGATTTTATTGTTCATCGCGATTTGTCCTATTGCGCTGACTTTTGCTCAACTGGGTAAACGATACCCCAACGCGGGCGGAACAGCCTTTTTTGTACGCAAAGCCTTTAACGCCAAACTGGAAAGTAGTGTCGCTTGGCTATTTGTTAGTGTCATTCCGGTAGGGGTTCCGGCCGCGATTGCACTCGCCGCAGGCTTCCTACAACAAATATTGCCAGAGCCTATTAGCAACAATCTGTTTGCACAAGTTCTCACGGTAGTACTTCTTGTGTTCGTCAACTTGATGGGCACAAAATCATCAGGTCATTTACAAACTCTTATTGCTTTGAGTGTCTTCGCACTTGTTGGCGCATTTTTATGGAAAGGCGACGTTAACAGCGCCGATCTTGTGATGCCCGCCATCACACAAGAGTCAATTTGGCCTATTACCGCAGCGTTAGGCGTGATGTTCTGGTGTTTTGTTGGCATAGAGGCTTTTGCCCATATGGGGGAAGAGTTCAAAAACCCTCAAAGAGATTTCCCTATTGCCATTGTGGTCGGTTGTTTTGTAGCAGGGGCTACCTATTGGGCATGCTCTGTCGTTATTTTAAAATTTGGCGCGTATGGTAACGCTCAATTTGATAACGCATCCATCCCCTGGCTTAGTGCCCAACTACTAGGCGATGGAGCCAAATGGATAATCAGCTTGATAGGTTTCTCCGCTTGTTTCGCGAGCGTTAACTTATACACACAGAGCCTAGCGCGAATGGTCTGGGCTCAAGCTCGGGAACATCGTCCTTCTAGTCCACTAGCCAAGATTTCGCGTCGTGGTGTCCCTTTCTCAGCCACCATATTAGTTGGCGGTATATTATTGATATCTTGTGTGATAGGAACCCTATCACAGCTCGATCTGGAGTTTTTCCTAAAACTCGCAAACAGTGTATTCGTTCTGGTTTACATGTTGGCGATGTTAGCCGCTTTTAAATTGCTTCGAGGATTTGGTAAAACACTTGCGGGACTGTCCCTACTGCTTTGTACCGGTGTTTTTATATGTTTAGGCTGGTCAATGTTTTATGCACTTGGCATTTTTACTCTACTTTTACTGCCTTGGAAACAGTGGCGACATAAGCGACAAACACGTGTAGTTGAATAGTCATCGCTTCCCATTTCGAAATATGTGAGCTAAACGTTGGATACCAGCGTCTATGTTCTCTAACGCGATATTGCCGTAACCAAGCACGGCACCATGCCAGTGACGTGCTTGAAAATCTGGGTGTTCATAATAGCTCAAAGGTCGCAAGATGATCCCTTCATGCTCTGCTAGTTTTATAAAACGCTGCTCATCCATACCGTCTTGCCATTTCAACGTAACATGAAGCCCCGCCGCTTGGCTAACGACGCAAACACGGTCGCCAAAATGCTGTTGAATGGATACATGCATCTGTTCATGCTTAGTTTTGTAGAGTCGACGCATTTTTCGAATATGACGTAATAACCCACCTTCAGTAATAAAGTCTGCCAATGCTTCTTGTGTATGCGTCGGCGAATCACCACTTAACGCATCCTTAACCACTAAGCATTGCTCTACTAAACGTTCAGGAACTACAAGGTAGCCAAGCCGCAATCCGTTAAACATCACTTTACTGAAGGAACCCACATACAACACGCGATCATCTCGACCCATTTGAGCTGCTAGCCCCTGTAAACTGGTATAGGGACGATGAGCAAACTGAAATTCGCTGTCATAATCGTCCTCGATGATCCAACTTGATTGTTCGACCGCCCAGTTGATGATCTTTCCTCTTTGCTCGGTATTGAGTGTGGTACCCATCGGATATTGATTACTTGGTGTAATATACAGCGCATCGGCATCGCTTGAGGTCACCGCTTCCACATCAAAACCTAATTTCTCTGTTACGAACAAAGGCTCAAATTGATAGTTTTGGAACTGAATCAACTTCCGCATTTGCGCGTAACCTGGTTGCTCCATCAGAACCTTATCACCTTGTTTGAGCACTACCATCGTCGCAATCGACAACGCTTGCTGCGCCCCAGAGGTAATAATAATGCGCTCTGGAGAACAATTCACTGAACGGCTTGATGCGAGGTAGTCAGCTAAAGCACAGCGCAATGCCCAACTACCCTGAATATCTTGATTCCCCAACAAGCAAGTACGAGACATATGGCGAGTGAGTAACTTTTGCCATTGCGCCATCGGAAATGCGTCCAAATCCGGCACACCCGGTGCAAATGCGCGGTTGATATCAAAGTGAGCTTTCGGTGATGAGTCTCTCTGAACTGAACTAGGTTCAGGCAAGTACTGCTCTGGCAGTTCTACGGCAACATAAAAGCCAGAACCTTTTTGGCTGTTCAAGTACCCTTCCGCCACTAACTGTTCGTAGGCAGAAATCACGGTATTCCTACTTAGATTAAGCTCTTGTGAAAGCTTCCGCGTAGAAGGCAGCTTCCCATTCTTCACCCACAGTCCTTGAACAATTTTCTTGCGAATAGCCAAAAACAACGCTTGCTGACGCGTTCCTTCACTGTCTTTTAAATGCAGGTCACCGATATCAATCAAAGACAAACTGGATCCATCCATTAGTTAAAACTGGCTCTCTTTAAGCTACCAGTTAAACGCTACATTGCAATCAAAGAATGAGGATCAATCGCTCGTAATCGTGAGCAAACAAGGAGAGAAAATGCTATCCAACACCAATAGAACGGAAATTAAGAAAGGCGCACATAAAGCCGTCTCTGATGTTAGCAAACTGCACGCCATCATAGATGACAGCCTAATCGCTCATATTGCGATAACCAACGAGTCAGGCCCTGTGGTCATCCCTATGCTGGCATGGCGTGTCGATGATTACGTGTATATCCATGGTGCCAACAACAGTCGACTGTTACGCTCACTCAAACAAGGAGTGCAAACGTGCTTAACCTTTACTTTGTTTGATGGTTGGGTATTGGCTCGAAGTGCGTTTCACCACAGTGCGCATTATCGCAGTGCTGTGGTCTTTGGCCAGTTTGAGGTGGTGGAAGATAACCAAGAGAAAGACAGGTTGCTGAATCACTTTATTGAACAGATCGCTCCGGGGAGAACAGAACAAGTCCGTTTGAGTAATGAAAAAGAACTCAAAGCCACCATGCTGCTGCGTATTCCACTCACAGAAGCATCGGTGAAAATCAGCAATTTTGGCGTCAACGACGATGCGGAAGACATGGACATCCCTGTTTGGGCAGGTGTCCTACCCTACCAAACCGTCGTAGGTCCGCTGCAAGCTTGTGACGATTTGTATGAAGGTATCGCAGAGCCAGACTACCGCAGTGCCTACTCTAACCGTTGGCAGGAATAAGCACCGTAAAACGTGCGCCGCCTAAGTAACTCTCGCCGACAGAAAGCTCCCACCCCAGTTGCCGCGCTGCACTGGTAGCGATGGCAAGCCCTAAACCAAAGCCTTTCATGTCGGCGTTGCGGCTTTTGTCTAAGCGCGAAAATGGCATAAATACTTCTTCTCGCATCGCCTCAGGGATGCCCGGACCATCGTCCTCAATATCGATGCTCCAGCAATCCGCTACCGTTCGAATCGTCACCTCAACGCAGGACTCACCATAACGCTTGGCGTTTTGCAGTAAATTATCGAGGACAAGGTTACCCAAAGTAGGCTGAAAGTGAATCAATTGGTTCGCGAGTTTATTTTCTGCTCTCAACATGGCGGACTCTAAGCCTAGGTAATTCATGCGGCTTTTACACCAAAGTGGCAGTTCCATGGTTTCAACAGAATCGATCCATGAGTGGTTTTTCACACTCAAGCGAGACAGCATGACAATGTCGGACGTTAAATCCGTCACGACATCAACGTATCGTTCAATATCGTCATGTAACTCTGCCTGCATTTCACCACTCGTGCGTCGAGCTAAATCCGTCGCTAGCTGAATACGACTCAGCGGAGTGCGCACTTCATGAGGAATAGCTTGAGTAAAGATGTGTGTTTGGCGCACTCGTCTCTCAATCTCTTCAGACATGCAGTTGAAGCCTTGGGCGAGCTCTTTCACGGGTTGCGAAAATTGCTTTAGCTCGACTCGCGTATTCAACTCACCAGAACCAAATTGTTGTTGCGCAGCCGTTAGTTGCCGAATTTGGCGGTCAAGACGTCGTACAGGTATGTAAACCATAATGCCTAAACTGCATACAACAACCAAAAGTAGAGTAAGTATAAATACAATCTCAGAATCTTCATTCCAATCAACGTGTGGGCTAAAGAAATCCGTTTTTTCTTTGAAAACTAAACTCTTCGAAGTGTTAGGCAAAGGGAATACCGCAGCATAGGTACTGCCATCAATAAGATAAACAGGTATCCCTTGCATACGGTACAGCAGATTACAATCTCGACAAGGCGGTGATCCGTCCCAGTTTTCAACCAATGTTAAATCAAAGATAAAGAAATCTTGCTTGCCGTTTTCGGTTAACTTCTTGTAGAGAGAATCCGGAGTGCCTCGTTGCTCAATGTATTGATCGACAAAATAAGCACCGTCACTCAAAAAAACACCGACTTCTGTTTTGCGCATGTACTCTTCCCCCATAAAGAGAAACAAAGCAACAGTCAGCGCAAGGCCAGTTACTAACCCCACATATAGACGAGTAAACAGGGAAAACATGCGTCATTTACCTGTCAGCATGTAGCCGTGGTGACGTATGGTTTTAATGGTAGCCGTATGGATATGAGCCTTAGAGAATTTCTTCCTTAGTGAGGATATACGCATATCAATCGAACGATCAGTAATACAGTATTCAATGCCTCGGGCAAGACGGCAACATGATTCACGAGATACTGGCTTATCGACATTCAGCATCAGGAGCTCTAAAATTTCAAACTCAGAACTCGTTAAACCAATATCTTTTTGCAAATAAAATGCTTGGGAGCGACGAAGACAAAGACTAATGCCATATCGGCTCAGCTTTTCTTCTTCAACGATATCAACTTGACGACAATAGCGACGCAACGCTGCTTCAATACGGGCGAGAAGGATATTGCCTTTTATCGGTTTGGTAAGGTAATCATCAGCACCAAACTTAAATAAGCTCACCTCGCTCATTTCATCATCGGTCGCAGTCAAAACAATGATAATACCATGATAAAACTTACGCGCCTCTTGACATATTTCTGCGCCATTTTTTCCTGGTAACATCAAATCTAACAGCACTAGGTCCGGCTTGAGCCCCTTAATCGTTTCTAATGCATTTTGACCGTTATCGATGACAGTTACCGTATATCCTTCGGCTTCGAGGTACATTTTGGTTAATCGAGCAATCTCTGAGTCGTCTTCTACCAGTAAGATTGTATTACCCACCATGAATCATTTACTCCACCAATATGATGGAGGGAGTATATCGCTCGTCCTATACTGCGCAACCTACTTAAATGATAATTTTAATAAAACGCAGGCTTACATACGCTTACAAACCATACATATACGATAATCCTAATCATTCTATACCCCTAAAGCCATGCAATAACCTGAGGTTTTATTCATTATCAGAATATAGCTTCACATAGAAAATAAAATTCGGAATAAAAATCCACTATATTTTCAAATGTATCGAATAATAGGTCTTACCAAAAAACAATACCAACATATATGACTTAGTTTGCTTATATAGACAGGACTTTATGTTGCTTCTAAGTTTCTTGCTCTAATAAAGTCTACGAGTAACATGAAATGAGATATTCCAAATTAACACCTTTAGCCATATTTTGCGCGATAAGTCTAACTGCTTGTGGCGGCAGTGAATCTAATTCGAAACCATCGACAACGACACCTCCAACACCACCAGTGCCAACATTGAGCACTGTCACAATCCCAACTGTCGTTTCTACAGAGTTTCCGGCCAAGTTAAAAGTAGCGGCAGATGCGGGCTTCACCCACTATGTGAAAATCTCCCTTTCCGAAGCAAACAACAACGATACATTTCACATTGTGGCCGTTGATGACGGTGCGAATAATGAAAAAATCTTTCGTGCAGCCAAAATCATCCAACACCTTCTAACAAACCAACCAGACTCTAAGTACGGTGCTGACAAGTCTCTTATCGCTAAGACATTAGCCGAGCGTGATGCCACATTAATGCTGACCGAAAACGACGAACAGAATGATGAGATGTTAACCAAAATCTTTATCAACGAACTGATTCGCCAAGACAAATTGAACGATGCAGTTACAAACTCGGGCTTAGCACACTCTTTTGATACGAGTTCTCTAGAAAAGTTTGTTGTAAGCATGATCGTACTTAACGAAGATGATATGGATACACTTGTCACATCTATCGCGTCAACATTAGTAACTAGTGAAGAAACACCAAACTGGCTAAGGAATAGCCAATCTTTAATGTATCGAGAACTGACAGTTGAAGGCGATTGCCATTACATGAGTAATTTTGCCGATTACTGCGCCAATCTTGGTAAAAAAGCCGAACGAGACGCCGCTTTTGAAGAAATTTTACACTTGGTCCAAGCGCAAGGTATTGCACCTAACACGGCGACTGCGGCACTGCAAAATGACATTCAAGCTCATGCGTTAAGCATCTATAACGATATTCAATCGGGCAAACCGACGGTGTGGCGCCCTACTCAGTATGACTGGGACGATTGGAAATCGGACGACTTCGATCCTGAAAGTGTGAAACAAACGGGCCCTTCATATTCTCACGAATATTTTGCTGCCGCTTTTGAAGCGTACATGGGCGTAGCAAAAGCAAACGGACATGGTTTAGATGGCTACCAAGCGTTAACGCGTGAAGAAATGCAAACCCAAGATCCACAAGCCGTTGATTGGATCAGTGGCTTATTCCACGGATACTTGCAATATACCGCGAATATCGACTCTGCGGGCGTCAAGCTCTACACCGAAAAGACAAATCCAGGCACAGTACCTACCTTCCGTATGGCTCCCAACAAAGACGGTTTGATAGAAGCGTACACCTACAAATCTCAGTGGCTAACAAAAGTGAAGATCATTGGCGACGACGCGATGAATGTGATCGGTAATGATCAAAACAATACTTTTGAAGGCAACAGCAAAGACAACAGCATTTATGGTGAAGGCGGTATCAACACCTATATCGTGCCACACAAACTGGCGGAATGTACTGTTATCAAAGCAAAGAGTGTTTCTGTTGAGTGCCCAAATACAGGCACTGACGAGTTGTACGACATTCAGAACATCCAATTCACCGACCAAACCCTAGATGTAACCAAGCTATAAACAATGAAAAACATGAAGAAACTTATTCTATTCGCTCCCTTGCTCCTTGTTGGTTGTGGTGGCCTAGCCGTCATGGATCGTACTGATGCCGTAAAAGCACAACCAGAAATGCTGATCAAAACCGACGGTGATTTTTGGGGATTCGGTGCAGATGGCCATTTTGATTTTGCTGGTAAGTACAAAGGCAAGTATTCACGCAGTGCTTCTAACTCAAGTTGGTTTAACCGTATCTCTTTCAAAGAAGGTTCAATGGGCGCAGAAGTGACTCGTATCGACAGCGGGGAAACTTGGCTTTTGAACTGCACTGGAGGCGGTATGTCGGTTAACTACATGGGCGTCGATTTTGGTGGGAATGATCCTTACACCTGTGACATTACTCAAGATGGTAAAAAAGTCGGTGAGTTTGCGATGGAGCCAAAATCGGCTCTCATCGACATCAGCTTTGAGAAAAAAGAGACAGGCATAGTGCGTATTGGTAGCACCCACTTTAATGTAGAAACTGTACATACTAGTCCTGACGCCATGATGGCGGTAGACATTCCATTGGGTTATAGCTTTAAGGAAGGCACACAAGAAATTGCCGCTGTGCAGACGAACGGTACCATTGCGGTACAGATGCTCCCTGAACTTAGCGAACAAAAAAAGGATGTAGTTGCCATCGGCGCTGTTGCAAGTGCACTAAGTTGGCGCCCTAAAAAATAGCCATTACATAAAACAACAACACACAAAAAACAAAGCCCTCTACTTTTTTGAGGGCTTTTATTGCTTGTACTCATAGAAATAAGTGGAGCACTACTTCTCTAATCTTCCCATATACTGCTTGGGCGTTAATCCACGATGTTTCTTAAACATACGATTGCAGCTCGCCACATTGGTGTAACCAAGGCGCGTGGCAATGTCATCAATACTCACGCGCTTACTCAACAAACCAGCTGCAATATTACTCAATACATAGCCAGAAACCGTCGAAAAATTGAGCCCTAATTTATGCAAACGACGTTGAAACTGCTGTTCAGATAAATCAAGCAGAGAAGACACGCGCTCTAACGTTGGCAATCCATAATGGCTGCTGTAATTCACCACTTCATAAATCACTTTCAACTCATCTTCTGGGTCGGGCATATTAAGCAAATCATCCAAATCGGAAAAACTCATCGCTAGACGGTTGTCTTCTCGATGGCTCACTTGGCGAGAAGCTAGTCGGTCATCTCCCGGGATCCATATCTCTGTTTTTGGCTGACTCCATTCCACCTCGCAGCCGAAATATTCCCGGTATCTCTCAGTATTTTTTCTCGAGCCTGAAACCTTGACACGTAAAGGCTGGTAATCTTTGCCAAGAAATTCGCGTAACACCTTAATCATAAATACCGCACAGCGGATACTATCGTGCACCTTTACTGACGTTTCTATAAACGGGTTGTGGTAAGTCCATTTGATGATTTTACCCGACTGTTCGCCAGCAAAAAACGCCCCTGATTGTAGGTTGCTCACACCATAATTCACTCGCCGAATGGTACTGGCTAAATCATTGCCGGAGAATAACCAGCGTCCCACTGGCCCTAGCTTTTGCAGTTCAATACCTCGGCTGAGACTCAACACCACATCCGGGTCACCACTGGCTTGTTCAACACAACGGTACCATTCCGCAACGGCTTTTAGCGGGATCAGTGTCATTGGGTTACGAAACACCGATGCTGGGATCCCTAACTCATCCGAGTCCAAATTGTATTTAGATAACGCGAGGTTATGCATGTTTAGAATGCCCATCGCGCGAATAAACCGAACCGTTTTCATAACCAATCACATCAAATTTAATCCTGTAGTGATTGAATCTGTCACAAAGAAAGCCGCAAATCAAATTCAGATCACAATACGCCAACAGTTTGATAGAGGAGTGTTTAATGAGTTTACTGAGTGTCCCGTTTGTCGGTACAGGCGCAGATACGGCGTTACATGTTGTCGCTGCTGTCGTTTTAATTGCGAGTGTCGCGGGCGCGTGTTACGGCTTTTGGAAAATCCATGAATTGCCTATCAATAAAGCACACAGCAAAGACCATCATCAGATAGGGCTCATCACTGCGCTGACCTGGATAGGGTTTGTCTGGCACTGGGTTTGGGTGCTAGCCGTGATCTTTGCATTCGTTGATATGGAAAAAGCCATCATCAATCTGCGTGATACATGGAAAAGTAAACCGCAAACAGAAACACAGCCAAAAGAGGAAGCATAATGTTAGAAGGTTTAGCGGTATGGGCACTCTTCATCTATCTGTTGCGTTTGGTTGGCATGCCTTGGAACAAAGCAACCAAATCGTTCGCTTATCTTGGCGGCTTGGGTTGGCTAATGTTCGTCTGGGTAGGTTTGATTAACTTCACCCCGATGGATTTATCCGGCGGTTCTGTCGTGCAGTCGCCACACATCCAATTGCGTCCAGATTCAACCAATGTAAAAGGTAAAGTTGACCACATTTACATTGAGCCGAATCAGCAAGTTAAAGAAGGTCAGCTCATTTATGAACTTGACCCAACGCAATACAACATCGCATTAAATCAAGCGAACGTATCCGCTGATTCTGCTCGCGTTGCATTAGCTACAGCAATAGGCGACATCGAGATTGAAGAAGCTAACCACGAAGCGCTAGTGCAAGATCTAGAAACATCAAAGAGCCAGTTGGAAGCGGCGAAAGTTGACTACAAATTGCAGAAAAAGATGCTAGTTCGCTATGTTGAGCAAAACCGAGTGGTGCAAAACACCATCACGGAAAGCGACATCGACAAACAGTCGAGCACAGTAGACATGGCTCGCCACAATGTGTTGACTCTTGAATCTCAAATCAAGAAGAAACAAGTCGATATTTCACGTGCGAAGCTGGCGATTCATAAAGCGGAGTTAGCGGTTGAAACGAAGCAGGCTGAATTGCGTCAAGCGGAAGAGCAAATTGCAAAAGCACAATGGGATTTGAACAGCACCAAAGTGCATGCACCTAGTGATGGCTTTGTAACTAACTTTATCCTGCGTGAAGGTCAGCGCGTATCAGCGATGCCACGTATTAATATGTACACCAACGAGAAGTACGTACTGATGCGAGTGAACCACCAAGCGATTCGTAACATCAAACCGGGTCAGCCAGCGGAATTCTCTTCGTCCGTTTACCCAGGTAAGATCTTCTCAGCGACCGTCGAAGGCATTGTTGAAGCAACAGGTGAGTCACAAGGTAATCTACTGGGTTTCGATGATTCCGTACGTGTCACCACTGGAAAGAACTTACAGAACAAACACCACTTTGTTCGTCTTAAGATTGATGAGCCAGAAGGCTCCGACATCCCTGTTGGCTCTGTTGGCCTCGCATGGGTCAGCGGTGAAAAACCGATAGGCTTCATGGCCTTCTTAGATGTGATTCGCGGGATCATCATCCGAATGAAGTCTCAACTGTACTTCTTCTACTCTATCTAAACTCGCAAACCGCCAGTTACGCTGGCGGTTTTCTTTTCATTTGTATCCAAACATATCCTTTTCCCGTATAACAATTAGTTAGTAAATAGCGGAGAAGATTCATGTCGGCAAAGGAAAGAAGCCTACCTACCCATCGCATCTCAAGATTCAGCAAGTTCGCTTCACTTGCTACCCGTGTCGCAGGCAATGTGATTGCAGAAGGCACGAAGCAGATAGCCAAAGGCAACAAACCAAAAGCGAAAGACCTCTTGCTGACGCCACAGAACATCGCGCGCTTAACTGACCAACTTGCTCACCTGCGTGGCGCTGCAATGAAGCTTGGTCAAATGCTATCAATGGATGCTGGTGATGTTTTAGAACCTGAACTTGCCGATATTCTTTCCCGTCTTCGTTCCAACGCAGACCCAATGCCTGCAAAACAACTCAACGCAGTAATGGAAAGTTCGCTAGGAACGAATTGGAAAGCTGAGTTTCTGTCATTTAACTTCAAACCAATCGCCAGTGCATCAATAGGACAAGTGCACCAAGCCTACAGCGATGCGGGCGATAACCTAGCCGTCAAAGTGCAATATCCGGGCATACGGAAAAGTATCGATAGCGACGTCGATAATGTCGGTACACTGCTCAAGGTCGTTGGGTTGATTCCCGAGTCTGTCGACTACAAAGGATTGCTCGAAGAAGCGAAAAAGCAGCTACATGACGAGGCCGATTACGCACGAGAGGCACAATTTGCCATTCGTTATCATGACGCTTTGAAGGAGCACCCTCATTTTGTGGTGCCCAAGATTCATACTGAAAGTTGCTCAGACTCCGTTCTCGCGATGGAATTCATTGATGGCAGTCCGATTGAGCAAATCGAACATTATGATCAGAGTACGCGAGATTTTGTCATGCACAGCCTACTCGAATTACTGTTTCGAGAGCTGTTCGAATTTAAGATGGTACAAACCGACCCAAATTTCGCCAACTACTTATATATCGAAAACACTCGTCAAATCGGCTTGCTAGATTTCGGGGCCACTCGCGAGTACAGCGAGCGGTTCAGCACTGGTTATCGCCAAGCTTTCGCATCTGTCGTTAACAATGACGAACAAGGCTTGAATGATGCGCTTGAACAAATAGGCTTCTTCAGCCAAACCATCCTTCCAGACCAACGCCAAGCGATTCTCGATCTAGTGAAAATGGCATGTGAACCTATGTTGGTCGATGAGCCCTATGATTTCAAAGCCAGCGGCTTAGCACAAAAGCTTCGCGAGGCTGGCACCATTCTAAGCATGGAGCAAGAATACTGGCATACTCCACCAGCAGATGCCCTATTTTTACACAGAAAAATCGGCGGAATGTACTTGCTGGCAGCCCGTATTGGCGCAAAAGTGAACATTCGCCAATTGGTACAGCCATATCTCACCATCAACAGCGAATAGCCTATTGTTTTTCTGTTACTTTCAAGTACCTTGAGCAAGGTTAAGATGCATAGTTGTGCATCTCAATAACATGCCATACTTCCATAAAACGAATTAACTATCGGGGTACTCGGTGAGCAAGTTTCAAGATCTCTCCACTCTAATCCAGCAAATTGGCCAAGCCGAAGAAGCGGATCAAGTCGCAACGCTCAATGAATCTATTGAAGCGGGCCTCGAGCCCGGCGCGGTTGCCCTGATTCTAGAAGCATTTCCAATCGACGATCGTGTTCGCTTATGGCGAGCTTTACCACTAGAGCTACATATCGACGTGTTAACGGAAATGCGTGCGGACGTACGTTTCTCTATCATCAATGCGTTATCTGAAGTCGAGCTAAAGCTCACTCTCGCTAAACTCGACAACTTATCGCTCATCGAATGGGCCGATTCGTTGCCAGAGTCGATCATCAACGAAGCGCTCTCGTTGATAGAAAAAGATGAGTTGGAACTTTACGATCAAGCAAACGAGTATGCTGATGAAGAACTCGGCCACTGGGCTGAACGTAAGATCATCACCCTGCCCTTCAACATTACGATTGGGACAGCTAAGCAGTTAATGGAGCGCTATAGCTACGACACGCCTCAACAGGTGTATCTGATTAATCGTAATAAACAGTATCGTGGAACGGTCAACTACTTCGATATCTTGCGTGGTGACCCCGATACTCGCTTAAAAACACTCGTTATTGAGGCTGTGACGGTGCTAGACAGTAAAATGATGCTTCCTGAAGCGGTAGAGGCATTAGAACACAGCACACTGCCCGCTCTCCCTGTAACTGATGCAGACCAAACACTGATCGGTGAAGTCGATTGGCAGTTTGCATTGAGTACACAGCGTGAAATCTACGAAGCACGTTTGATGGCCGGTACAGGTATGGATGAAGGCGATGACTTGTTTGCGCCAGTATTAAAAAGCTCGCAAAAGCGCGGTGTTTGGTTAGGCATCAATTTGCTTACTGCGATTTTGGCGTCTGTCACTATCGGACTATTTGAAGATGTAATTGCTCAGGTAGTGGCTTTGGCGGTGCTCATGCCAATTGTTGCATCCATGGGGGGCATTGCTGGCAGCCAAACGCTCACTCTAATGATTCGTGCGATGGCGCTTAATCAGATCACCCCAGGTAACCGCTTCAAGCTTTTGAAAAATGAGTTGGGTATTGGCTCTCTGAACGGCATTGCTTGGGCGTTAATCATCGGCGGGCTCGCTGG
>NZ_JADDYG010000160.1:16675-32309 GCF_015163535.1 Vibrio sp. OPT46
ATTGTGGTTTCAATCTCCGGTTCTAGGGGGAACCATCGCGCTCGCCATTATCGTCAATATTATTACCGCAGCTTTATTTGGTGTGCTGATTCCCATTATTCTGGATAAGTTTAAATTGGACCCCGCTTTGGCTGGCTCGGTGATTCTAACAACAGTGACAGATGTAGTTGGTTTTTTCGCCTTTTTAGGAACGGCGAGTTTAGTCATGCTTTAAAAGGTTCATTGTTTATTAATCAATCATTAGCATAATAGAGTCAAATTGCATAACGCAGTTGCAAATTGCAAACACACTCAAACTTTAAGCAACGCATGTCACAGAAACTACGTATTTTAGGGCATATTAAAGTTGGCACAGTAACTGCATTATATAAATCGACCCTTCTTAAGCCGAGGGTCACCTAGCCAACTGACGTTGTTAGTGAACTTGATTTTGTTCACATGTATATAAGCCAATCGCACTCTTTGCGGTTGGCTATTTTTTTATGTGGCTATTGCTCTCTCATCCTCTGACCGAGCTCGGTTGTACTTTTTTTGCCCACAACAGATTGTTTACTGTTTATAAAATTCAAATATTTGCCCACTAAACCATTAGAAATACTAGTTTCAACAAAAATAAATCACCTACACAAAATAAAACCAAGAAAGCACACCCAAGAAAAGAACAAATAACGTCCAAACCAAAAATCTCATCATGAAAACGTTTTCTTTTCATAGAAATCGACTGAACAATCCAGAGTTATAGATAAATTTAATCCATAAAAACAAATAGCAATTCAAAACATTCATTTTACATAGAAAACCTGTCTATAAATCATAAAAAATACGTAAAACCAATCTTTTCAATTTTACAAATCAAAAACTAAGCCATTGTTATTAAAGAAAAAAACAAACACAAAAAACTAAACAAACGTTTAAATTGCAATTTTATCATTGACTATTAAATTTACATCACGATAATACGCGCCGTTTGCCTGAAAATCAGGTGCTATAATTTAATGTTTAAATGTGCGGAGGTAATAATGGCTGGAGACAATAACTACAGTCTTGGACCAGTTCCCAACACGGCCAGAAAAGGCGTGGCGTCACTAACCATGGTGATGTTAGGACTCACTTTTTTCTCCGCAAGTATGTGGACTGGGGGTTCTCTCGGTACTGGGCTCTCCTTTAATGATTTTTTCCTCGCTGTTCTCATCGGTAACCTAATCCTCGGTATTTACACTTCTTTCCTCGGTTACATCGGCGCTTCTACTGGTCTCTCTACTCACCTTCTTGCTCGTTTCTCTTTTGGTTCTACAGGCTCTTGGCTTCCTTCTGCTCTTCTTGGCGGTACTCAAGTTGGGTGGTTTGGAGTTGGTGTCGCGATGTTTGCGATTCCGGTGCACAAAGCAACGGGCATCGATACCAATACTTTGATCCTTGTCTCCGGTTTGCTCATGACCGCGACCGTTTACTTTGGCATCTCCGCACTGATGGTGTTGTCAGCAATTGCCGTTCCTGCCATTGCGCTACTTGGCGGCTACTCTGTCATCGAGGCAGTAAATAGTGTTGGCGGTATAAGCGAACTACAACAGGTTCAACCAACCGAGCCACTCGATTTTTCAATAGCTCTCGCGATGGTTGTCGGCTCTTTTGTCAGTGCTGGTACATTAACGGCGGATTTCGTACGCTTTGGTAAAAAGCCGCGCAGCGCCGTGATGATCACCATGGTGGCATTTTTCATCGGTAACTCGTTAATGTTTATCTTTGGCGCGGCAGGTGCGTCGGTGACGGGTCAATCAGACATCTCTGAAGTGATGATCGCGCAAGGTCTTCTTATTCCAGCTATCATCGTTCTTGGCTTGAACATCTGGACGACCAACGACAACGCGCTCTACGCATCGGGTCTTGGATTTTCCAACATCACAGGCTTACCAAGTAAATACATCTCAATGGCGAACGGTCTTGTTGGCACACTTTGCGCTCTCTGGCTCTACAATAACTTTGTTGGCTGGCTGACCTTCTTATCTTTGGCAATTCCACCGATTGGCGGTGTGATCATCGCTGACTTCTTCACGAACCGTAAACGCTACGCAAACTTTGAAGCCGCCCAATTCCAAAACATTAACTGGGCTGGCATTATCGCTGTCGTGATTGGCGTTGGTGCGGGACACTTCCTGCCTGGCGTAGTGCCGATTAACGCTGTACTTGGCGGCGCAATTAGCTTCCTGATTCTTAATCCTGTTCTCAACAAAAAAGCACTGGCTACACAGCCAGCGTAAGGAACCATCATGACAACACTACTGATCAAAAACGTAACGCTAAAAGGACAAGAAGGTCTGCAGCAAATTTTGATTGAAGATGGTCAATTCAAGCGCATTGAAAGCAACGATGTGGAGCTTAGTCATAACGGTGACATCATCGATGCTGAAGGCGGTATGGCGGTTGCGCCTTTCTGCGAGCCACACATTCACTTAGATACAACTCAAACCGCAGGTGAGCCAAGCTGGAACATCTCTGGCACATTGTTTGAGGGTATTGAACGTTGGGCTGAGCGCAAAGAAATGCTGTCGATTGAAGACGTGAAAGCGCGCGCAAAACAAACCTTAAAATGGCAGATAGCAAACGGCGTACAACACGTTCGTACCCACGTCGATGTTTCAGACCCTACCCTAATTGCCCTAAAAGCGATGGTAGAAGTGCGTGAAGAGATGAAAGAATGGGTAGATATCCAAATCGTCGCCTTCCCGCAGGAAGGAATTCTCTCTTACCCAAATGGCAAAGAGCTGCTGGAAGAAGCCGTCAAATTAGGTGCGGACGTGATTGGCGCGATTCCACACTTTGAATTCACACGCGAATATGGCATTGAATCGCTGCACTACGTATTCGAGTTAGCGAAAAAATACGACCGCCTGATCGACGTGCATTGTGATGAAATCGATGACGAACAATCTCGGTTCGTTGAAACACTGGCAGCATTAGCGCACAAGTTTGATATGGGGAATAAAGTCACGGCCAGTCACACCACAGCGATGGGTTCCTACAACGGTGCATACGCATCTCGCCTGTTCCGTTTATTACGCATGTCCGGTATCAACTTCGTGGCAAATCCATTGGTGAACATTCACTTACAAGGCCGTTTTGATGATTACCCAAAACGTCGCGGCGTAACACGAGTGAAAGAGATGCTGAATGCCAACATCAACGTCTGCTTTGGACACGATGATGTATTTGACCCTTGGTACCCACTAGGCACTGCAAACATGCTGCAAGTGCTGCATATGGGTCTGCACGTGTGCCAGGTGATGGGTTACGACCAAATCAACAACTCACTGGATCTGATCAGCACCAATTCAGCACGTACACTGAACATTCAAGATAAGCACGGCATTGAAGAAGGCAAACCTGGTAGTTTACTGATTCTTCCCGCAGAAAATGGTTTTGACGCAGTACGTCGCCAAGTGCCGGTTCGTTACTCTGTTCGTCACGGTAAAGTGATTGCAGAAACACAGCCTGCGACAACTCATATTCATCTTGAACAAGCAGAGCAAGTAACGTTCAAACGCTAAAAAGATCGGCGAAACGAAAAAGGCCTGACGACATCGTCAGGCCTTTTTTCTACTGGTAAACATCACTGCTCGCTCTGTCTATTCTTGTCTCATAAACCACTGAACACATTGAAAGGCCATATAAAACGGCTGAGTACCAAACGTTGCACAAGGTTCTGGTGGCTGAATCTCAATTACACCATCGCACTTGGAAATTATTCTAAGCGTTGGGCATACTTCTGACTTCATTTTAGTTGTAGATATGAACCATGACGTCATTAAGCCAGATAGAACCGCAATTTTTGGAATTTATGCAGCAAGAGATGCAAGTAGATGCAGCTCATGATCTTAAACACGTAAAACGCGTGGTCAAAACAGCGAAACAGCTCTGCAAAGAAGAAAATGCAGACATCGCGATTGTATTACCGGCTGCCTATTTGCATGATTGCTTTACTTACCCGAAAGATCACCCAAATCGCAAAGAGAGCTCAATCATCGCAGCCAAAAAAGCGGTCGCATTTTTAGAGAGTATCGATTATCCGCAGCAATATCATGATGCCATTGCTCATGCGATAGAGGCACACAGCTTTAGCGCAAACATCAGGCCAAATACGTTGGAAGCTAAAATCGTCCAAGATGCCGACCGTCTGGACGCTTTAGGCGCAATTGGCGTGACGCGATGCATTCAAGTCAGCACTCAATTTAACGCGCAACTTTACAACGACAGCGATATATTTGCCGAAGAACGTGAACTTAACGATAAACAATTCACTCTGGATCACTTTCAAACCAAGTTATTCAAAATCGCTGAAACCATGAACACAGAGTCAGCAAGACGCGAAGCGCAAAAACGCAAAACCTTTATGCAAACGTACCTAGAGCAGTTACACGACGAGGTAACAGCGTAAATGTCAGAGAGCTATACGTTAATTAAAGAGCTTAAACGCCAACTAAAGTTAGCTGGGCTGCATTATGCCGATGTTGCACAACACCTTGATTTAAGTGAAGGAAGCGTCAAACGTTTACTCGCTGAAGGTCAACACATTAGTCTTGAACGCTTAGAACGCATTTGCCAATTGATTGGTTTAGAAATGGCGGAACTATTTAAGCTCGCGGCTGCGCACAATAAAGGTCTGGAGTCGCTAACGTTAGAGCAAGAAAAGCAGTTGGTTGATGATAAAGCCCTGCTACTCGTGGCAATCTGTGTTGTAAATGGCTATCAGTTTGAGCAAATCGTTCAGCAATACACCTTCAATGAGTTTGAACTGGTGCAAAAGCTTACTCATTTGGATCGTCTGAACATCATCGACTTGCAGCCAAATAACAAAATTCGTTTGCGTATATCTCCGACATTTAAGTGGCAGATGGGCGGCCCTATTCAACGGTTCTTCCAACAGCAAGTTCAAGACGCCTTTTTCCAAAGCTACTTTTCTGGTGAAGATGAAAAGTTCTCCATGGCAACAGGACTGATGAGTGTACCAAGCAACAAGAAGCTACAACAGAAACTGCAAAAGGTCATCGATGAGTTTTATCAGGCTTGCCAAAATGATAGCTCTCTCGATATGGACGAAAAGCACGGCACCTCTCTGATTATTGCGATGCGTCGTTGGACGTTCCCTTTGTTTGAACCATGGGAAAGAAAACCTGCTCAGAAGTCTCGGAGTTAGTAACTCAATAAACGAATGGAAATGAAAGTAACGAATTTCGTTACTTTTGGTGGCATACAACGTCACTTGAAAGAGAAAGCTGGTTTAATCGTTCATTGAGCATAAAGTGCTCCCATCTCATTCGACTTTGTTTAATCGGAGCCAGCATGTTTTTCTCAAAACGCTTTTTTCCTTACTTTGTGACGCAATGCCTTGGCGCACTCAATGACAACATCTACAAAAACGTTCTGTTATTGATGGTGACATACAGCCAAATTGATAACCTACCAATATCTGTCAATCTATTCGTTAATTTGGCGGCAGGCTTATTCATCCTACCTTTCTTTCTATTCTCAGCGCATGCTGGTGCCGTCGCTGACAGCATGGACAAAGCCAAATTAATCCGACGTCTAAAGCTCATCGAACTAGCTATCATGTCTTGCGCAGCAACCGCTATTGCCACCCAAAGTGCCATGCTGATGCTGGTTCTGCTGTTTATGACAGGCACTCAATCGGCCTATTTTGGTCCCGTGAAATACGCCTTGTTACCACAAGCGCTCAAACCAAATGAGCTTGTTAAAGGAAATGCTTGGGTTGAAATGGGCACGTTTCTTTCGATTCTTATAGGTACGCTTAGCGCAGGCCTGCTGCTAGCCATTCCTAATGGTACCTTGATTGCTTCTTGTACCGTGATTGCCTTGTCTTTGCTTGGGTTCATGAGCAGCGTGAATATTCCAACGATGCCTAGCCAATCGAATGACAAAGCGAAATTTGAACCGATTTCTGGTTTAAAGAACACGTTAAAAGTGGCAAAAAAACAGAGAGGCATCTGGATGTCTATTCTTGCCATCAGTTGGTTCTGGTTCATGGGTGCGACTTACCTAACTCAATTCCCTAACTTCGCACGCGAACATTTGTTCGCAGATAGCACTGTCGTTTCTTTACTGTTGGCATTGTTTTCGATTGGTATCGCGACAGGCTCTTGGTTGTGTGAAAAACTTTCTTTCAACCACGTTGAGCTTGGTATTTTGCCATTCGGTATCCTTGGTCTGACAGTCTTTGGCGTCGACTTGCTATGGGCAGTCCCAAGTTATCTATCACTTCCGGTGCACTTTTATGATGTGCAAAGCTTCGTTGCTGAATCCAAACATCTGCGCGTCATGATTGACCTGTTCCTTGTTGGTGTAAGCGGCGGTGTCTTTATTGTTCCTCTTTATGCGTTCATCCAATCGCGTTCAAACAAAGGGGAGTGTGCACGTGCCATTGCTGCTAACAACATCATGAATGCGTTGTTTATGGTGGTGTCTGCTTTGGTTTCGATCGTTGTACTCAGCGTACTAGAGCTTTCTATTGTGGAACTGTTTACCATGATGGCAATAAGTAATTTTTTCGTGGCGATCTATGTCTATCGCCAAGTACCGGAATTTACACAACGCTTTATCAGTTATTTACTCAGCCATTGTATGTATCGTGTGTCAGTAAAGGGGCGCCAACATATTCCTGAACAAGGTGCTGCGTTAATCGTGGCTAACCATGTTAGCTATGTCGATGCATTGATTTTGATGGGAACCTCTACTCGCCCGGTTCGTTTTGTGATGGACAAGTCCATCAGCGAGCTACCTGTTCTTAAATATGTATTCCTTCATGCCGGTGTTATCCCGATCTGTTCTCCACGTAAGTGTGCCGACACTTACCGACGAGCATTTGAGGAGATTGAACAAGCACTTTACGACGGTGAGGTTGTCTGTATCTTCCCTGAGGGTCGTTTAACGTCTAACGGTCAATTGGGTGAGTTTCGCCCTGGTGTAGAGAAAATCCTTGAACGTAACCCTGTTCCTGTCATCCCTATGGCGTTAAAAGGGCTTTGGGGTTCTTTTTTCAGCCATAAAGGCGGACATGCTCTCACAAAACGACCGACTCGTTTTTGGTCAAAAGTGGATGTTGTTATCGGTGAAGTGTTAAGTCCTGCGTCTTTAAATCGTCATCAATTGCAACAACAAGTACAGGATTTACTGGGCTGAGTCGCTTGCTACAGCAGTCAAACTTTGCAGCAAAACGTAAATATGCACCACAAAGCACAAGTAGTTTCTTGTCAATTAGAGTAGGATATCTACGACGTCATAAATCTAGGAGGTATTATGAAAATCATCATCTTACATGGTCTTTATATGCATGGGCTGGTCATGCAGCCTCTTAGCCAAAAGCTGAGAAAACTCGGATACGAAACGCAAGTACTCAGCTATAACACTGTTGCTATCGATGAGTCTTCACTGTTTGATTCTATTGATCATTCGCTTAATCCACTGACCACAAACGTGCTCGTGGGACACAGCTTGGGGGGCTTGATGATTAAGCGCTATCTCGCCAACAGAAAACCGAGCACTAACTTAATCTCTCATGTTGTCGCTATCGGTTCGCCTCTTAAAGGCGCGTCCATTGTAGGTCGAATTCAAGATCTCGGATTGGGTGCAATTTTAGGCAATTCGCCACACCACGGATTAAACAAACATGATGACGCCTGGGATTTCCCTCAAAAACTCGGCAGTATCGCAGGAACGATGCCGATTGGCGCTCGCCCATTGTTGATCCGTAATGACAACACCATGTCGGACGGTACCGTTACCGTAGAAGAGACAAGACTGGACGGTATGCAAGATCATATCGAAGTGAAGCAAACGCATACGAGCCTGATTTACAACACCTTCGTGCCGCAGCAGATTGATCACTTTATTCGCACAGATTATTTCCGTCGATAGCACACTTTTCCATCATACAGATGGAATCGACTTTCCAAGCTATTCAGTTCGCAGTACTATCCTAGCTCCACTTCTTCACAACTTGGATGAAGTGGTACATTTTTAATTGTTCTCAGGGCGGGGCGAAATTCCCCACCGGCGGTATACTTTTTCAAGTGAGCCCGCGAGCGCTCGATTCGTCGAGGTCAGCAGATCTGGTGAGATGCCAGAGCCGACGGTTATAGTCCGGATGAAAGAGAATAAGAATACACCAGCATAGCGAGTCAGATCGCTAAGAATGCTGGTGCACTTCTTTTTGATCGTATTTTACGGCGATCTCTCATACCGCCCTGATTCTGGTGAAATTTAGGAGTTAACCATGAATCAGTCATCACTACTTGCCGAATTCGGCGACCCAATTACTCGCGTTGAAAACGCACTTATCGCTTTAAAAGAAGGCCGTGGCGTACTGCTTCTTGATGATGAAGATCGCGAAAACGAAGGCGATATCATTTATTCAGTCGAGCACCTCACTAACGAGCAAATGGCATTGATGATCCGCGAATGTAGCGGCATCGTTTGTTTGTGCTTAACAGATGCTCAAGCAGACAAACTGGAACTGCCTCCAATGGTGGTAAACAACAACAGCGCAAACCAAACCGCATTTACGGTTTCTATTGAAGCGAAAGTTGGTGTAACAACGGGTGTTTCAGCAGCAGACCGCGTAACGACCATTAAAACGGCGGCAAACCCGCACGCAAAACCGGAAGATCTTGCTCGCCCGGGTCACGTATTCCCTCTGCGCGCACGTCCAGGTGGTGTAATGACTCGCCGTGGTCACACAGAAGGTACGATTGATCTGATGCAAATGGCAGGGCTTCAACCCGCTGGCGTACTGTGTGAAGTGACCAATCCAGATGGCACGATGGCAAAGGCACCGGAGATCGTAGCATTCGGTCGCCTGCACAACATGCCGGTACTGACGATTGAAGACATGGTAATGTACCTGAACCAGTTCGAGTTGAAACTGGCATAGTCAGATCTCAGCTCTTGAAAAAAGCCGCGCATTTGTGCGGCTTTTTTGATCGATCCTCTTTGCACTTGAGTAGTTATACTTATTGAAAACAAGGGGAACAACACCATGAAAGGATTACTGAAACTCGCCGCTCTCGTTAGCTTTCTCTCCATGAATTCGCTTGCTCTTGCATCTGAGTGCCCTGATATTCTTCAAGGTAAGCAAAGGTTGTTAAACTCAACGGAAGAAGTCGATCTATGCGAAAGCTTTAAGGGAAAGACACTACTAGTCGTCAATACAGCAAGCCAGTGCGGCTTCACTCCTCAGTTCGAACAGTTAGAAACCCTCTATCAAACTTACAAAGACCAAAACTTCACCGTTATCGGTTTCCCGAGCAATGACTTTCGACAAGATAGAGGAAGCGAAACAAACACTGCGAAAGTCTGTTATCTCGATTACGGGGTAACCTTTCCAATGATGGCTCGCTCTTCAGTATTAGGTGTAGATGCGAACCCAGTCTTCAACCAAATTACTAACCAAGCAGGCATAAAACCAAAATGGAACTTCTACAAGTTTCTGATTAGCTCTGAAGGTAAAGTTATTGCTACTTTTCCAAGCTCCACATCACCGACAAGTACTACGCTTACCAATATGATAGAGCAACAATTGTAAGGTGACGACCATGACAACACGCTCAACCATGCTACAACTCGGTTACTTAGGCCTGGTTCCATTTGTGTTTAGTTTAGGGCTGATTTTCACTGACATCTCACTCTTCAATTTAAGTGGTCAGAAATTTTTCATCGCATATAGCGCCGTTATATTAAGTTTTTTATCTGGCATCCTTTGGGGTAATGGCATTGAGCATTACTACCACCGCCTTAGCCGAAATGTATTAATTCTCAGCAACCTTTTTGTCTTACTGGCTTGGGGCGCATTACTGCAGGGCCACAAACATTACGCGGTCGCTACCCTACTCTTAGCAATTGGGTATCTTGCTGTTTGGTATGCAGAAAAGCTCGTGAGGAAAGTCGAACAAGACGCCGAGCCCAAGGGATATCAAGGAATGAGGAGCAAACTGACCTTCGGCGTAATCGTAATGCACGGATTGGCTTTAGTTTCATAACCTGGTCTGTCCAGTACTAAGATCACAAAAAAACGTCTTTTTATAAAACAATGTTCATTTCGTGAATGCACACATATTTTGAACACTGTTTTGTTTCATTTATGAATCAATCCACATATAAGTAATTCAAAGCATTCACAAAGGATATGAATATGTTTTTTCGCAAACTTTTGTTTAGCACTGCGATGATCAATGCAACGACAGGTTGCGTGTCTTACCAGGCACAACAAGCCGCCGCTCAAACAGTAAATAATACAGGTGCCGTGCTTACCAATGTGATTAAAACCACGATTGCTCAGCCATGTAATGTTGCAATCACTGCTGCTAGCTTGTTTTATCCGCATGCCATATTTATGACTAGTGTTCCGACTCAAGCATGTACAAGCGTTCTTAGATAATACGAGTGTGATAAGCATAAAAAATGGCGACTCTACCGTCGCCATTTTTAAGCATCAATGCTATTTACAGTTACAGCGTCAATAAGTAATTAACTAATTGATTGTACTCGTCGTAAGTACGAATTTCGTTGGCCAAAACAATGTATTTATTGTTCACAACCACACCCGGAACCCCTCTTAACGTGCTAGCAGAGAATTGCTTATCAAAACCTTTCTGCATTGAGTTTACGGCGAAACTGTTGTACGCCGCATCAAACTTCTTACCTTCTACGCCATTATCAACGAAGAGTTGTTTCAGCTCAGCTTCGTCTTTTGGCGCTTGTCGCTTTTGATGAATTTGGGCAAACATGGCAGGAATCATTGTATCTTCAACCCCAAGCGACACCATCGTCGCGTAGGACTTGGCCATCGGAATCGCCATATCTCCGCCCATGAACCCCACATGCACCTTTTCAAACTTTGCCTCTTTTGGCAGAGCAGGTTTTAAACGCTCAATAAGCGACTCAAACTTGTAGCAATGTGGGCAATAAAAAGAAAAGAATTCCGTCACAACAGGTTTCGATGCTTTCTTTACATCCAGAACTTTGTAGTGCTTCCCTTCTTCAAATTGCGCTGCATGAGCGGTAAAAGTCAGTAAAAGTGCACTACATAAGGCAAGTAGTTTTTTCATTGTTTATTTCCTTGTGGCATTCAAATGCCAAATCATTTCATTTGGTAAAAAGGGGTAAACCCCAAGTAATTTGAGATGAGGAATTAAACAATCGGAGGACGATAAAGCTTGGTGATCACTGTCACTACTTTTTCGACTAGAGGCCTATCAATCAAGGCAAGGCTATAAGGAAGAAGCAGTAAGTCGTTTTGAGATAAGTTGGCGGGAATTTTGACCATGCAGGAAGAGCTACAACTCGTGTGAGATTGTTGTGCCTTATTGATGGCTGACTCATCGTGATGTGATTCTACGCAGTCGTCATTGACGCCAAGTTGTTTGTGCAGAGCAGCCTGTTGAACAATAAGATCGCGTACTTCAATTGTTTTCATCGGAGCGGAAGCCTGCGCCACAGGAGCGACACTACTCAAAAGCATAGCAACTAAGCAAACTATCGCAGTCAACAATGTACGGTTAAACTTCAACATAGCTACATCAAGGAAAATGGTGATTTAAGATAATACATGATAACGGTTTGACTTCAAGATACGGACTCTCGGCTCGCTAACAAACTCTGTTCTTTGACTATTTTAGGCTAGTGAATTTTCTCTCTAACGCTCCCTCAGTACACGAAACCAGCACAACGAGCTATTCACCGTTCGGATACTCCCCTCATCAGATACCAGCAACAATTCGATAAAACTTGAAATCATTATGAAACACGAGTAATAGTTAGAACAGTTTTTGTACGAACAAGGAAAGATCAATGCTTAAAAAAAGATTCTTTAAGACAAAAGATGAAGTCGAAGTCACGTTCGAGCTAGATAAAGATCAGTGGGACTCTGTCCAAATTGCTGGAGACTTCAACAACTGGCAGCCAGAACCGATGAAATTAGTGAAGAAAAGTCGTCAGTTTAAATTTAAAACCCGCTTACCTAAAGCGCGGAATGTTCAGTTCCGTTACTTGCTCGATGACGCGAAGTGGGAAAATGACCCACAAGCTGATGCTTACGTTCCAAATGCATTTGGCAGCGACAACAGCGTCGTATGTACCACCGAATAAGCGGTAATTTCGCTTTAAGATTCCATACCTAGGCGCAAACGTTGCGCCTTTTTACATCTCTCGAAATGTGATTGGTGATTAGATTTAAATCATTAATTGGCAATTTTATCCAATTAACTCATCCGATAACCTTATTCTGAGAAAGCTTTATTTGAAATAATTCGTAAATTTGTTTAAGTTCCATTGATATTAAATATTGTATACATCACTTAAATGAACGCACAACAAATCAAACCATCTCTAATCATTGTGGAAGACGATCCCAAATTACAAACTATGTTGGGTGAGTATTTTGTTGAACAAGGTTTTCAGGTCAAATGTATCGACAATGGGACGGACGCACCCAATGCGATTATTGACACACAACCAGACGTGGTGCTGTTAGATTTGATGCTACCCGGGCAAGATGGTCTGAGTGTATGTCGTCAAATCCGAGAATGCTACAAAGGCAAAGTGTTGATGCTAACAGCAAGTGATGATGACTTCGATCATGTCGCCGCATTAGAAATAGGCGCAGATGACTTTGTTACTAAACCCATCAAACCTCGCGTATTACTTGCTCGTATTCGCATGCTATTAAGAAGAAAAGAGGCGGCGCCTACCGAGTCCGAAAACGGCCTACAAATTGGTGTTCTGTGTTTAAACCGATTGCGTAAATCGTGCGTAATGAACCAAGAAGAAATTGCGCTGACAGACGGCGAGTTCGATTTGTTGTGGGTTCTTGCTACGCATGCTGAAAAAACACTATCACGTGAGTGGCTGACCAAAACACTACGTGGTATTGAATACGATGGCACAGACCGCACCATTGATAATCGCATAGTGACACTGAGAAAGAAGCTAGGCGATGCTTCTTGCTCACCACAAAAAATCATTACCGTTCGCGGCAAAGGCTACCTATTTATGCCTGATGCATGGAATGAATAATGAGACGGATTTATCTGGAAAGCTTTGTTGGCCTTATCATTCTGTTTATGGCTAGCTTGTGGGGATACGAGTTCTTAGTTTATGAGATCAACACAGATTATGACTACCTATTACAAGAGCATGAGGGTCAAGCTTTTCACGATCTGATCTACCCTATCTATAAAGAACACGGATTAGAATATACTCAACAACAGTTGGAACAATTTGCCACATCAAGCCATCGTTTGTTGGTGCCTCATACGCTTGAAGAGCTTCCAACAGACATCAAAAAGGCGTTTGAAAGTGATACCTCCGTTAACGTCGCTTACGATGAAGAAAGGGATATCTGGTTCCGCCTAGATGCGAGCACGCCTATCTTTAAAATGAGCGATAATCCGAATAGCCCTGTGGTTAAAGCTGCCAACTTTGATGACAATATCGTTTGGTTGTTCTTTTTAGCTGGATTTGCTCTGTATTGCATATTGTTGATCTGGTTCTTAAGCCGTCGGATTCGAGAGCTAGAGAGAGTGACCGTTGAGTTTGCCTCAGGTAACTTCAAGGCTCGAGCTAGTACCTCAAGCGCTAAGTCTGTTGGGACGTTAAACAAAAGCTTTAACACGATGGCCGATAAAGTATCTCGCTTGATCACTAGCAATAAAATGCTAACTAACGCCGTTGCACATGAATTGCGTACCCCAATCTTCCGCTTACAATGGCAAGCAGATTTGTTATCGGATTCAACCTTAACTGAACAACAGAAAAAGTATGTTTACAGTATCGTCGAAGACATTGACGAGATGGAAGAAATGGTTGAAGAATTGCTTTACTACGCAAAGATGGAGCGTCCTGACACAGCATTACAAACTCAAGAAGAAGTCGTCCTATTCAACTTAGTCAAAGAATTACGACAGAGATGGCAAAAAGAGACTACGCTCGCTATCTCGCTTCAAGAAGTAAACTCAGAAAACGTTCTCGCGTTTGCTGACCCAAAATTGTTAAAGCGAGCCTTAGATAACTTGCTGCGCAATGCAATGCGGTACGCGGATAAGCAGATTTTAGTAGAGATAAAACACGATCAGCACCGCTGCTTCATCAATGTTCATGATGATGGCATAGGTATTGAAGAAAAGCATTGGCCTCATCTATTCGAACCATTTTACAGCGCGGATGAATCTCGCAACAAAAAGACGAGCGGGTTTGGGCTCGGTTTGGCGATTGTCAGACAGATAATGGAGCTTCAACGTGGAGAAGTTTCGATTTGCCATAGCCCACTTGGAGGAGCTTGCTTCACACTTAGCCTCAAAAAATCAGACAGTTAACTTAACCTTCCTACCCCGTTTACAGAAGACGACACTTCAATACACTCAAGCGACAGAGCCCAACAATAAAACAGTGTACATTTAATCCATAAGATTCACACACTAAATGGATAGTACTCATGTATAAATCTTTTATCCTGATTATGGCGCTTACTTCTACGCTTACAGCTTGCGCCTACAACCAAAAACCTGTCGTCGACATGACCAATGTCGACCCTAGTACATATGAACAAGACTTTCTTTACTGCCAAGGCTATGCAGAAAATGTCGACAAATCAGAGGCAGCGAAATCTGAAGCCACTAATGGGGCAGTTACAGGCGCATTGATCGGCGCAGCTGCTGGTGCGCTAGAAGACGGATTAGGTGGAGCGGCTGTCGGTGCTGCTGCCGGCGGTGCTGTAGGAGCTGGAGCTGGTGCTTTGAGTGGAACAAATGATTCAACCAAAACTCAATCTCTCGTATTGCGTAAATGTCTCCAGAACAAAGGCTATACCGTCTACGATCTTGATTAAATAAGCACTTTTCTTAAATTATCGCGCGATGGATTCTATTCACAAATGTTTCACGCTGTAACGATTAATCTCGTTACCTCTCTGGGATATGTGTTCCATCCCAATGCTTAAATAGTAAGGTCATATTTTGAAGCCAGGTAAAACAGGTATACGCCGTGTCATGGATGCGACCGGCTATTCATTTCAAGGATTGAAAGCCGCATGGACACACGAAGCCGCTTTTAGACAAGAATTGATTCTCGCCTTGGTGCTTTCCGTCTGTGCTTTTTTCCTTCCTGTCACCACATATGAAAGAGTGCTGATGATCAGTAGCCTGTTCTTGGTATTGATCGTCGAACTCATTAATTCCGCCGTAGAAGCGGTTGTCGACCGTGTTAGCGATGACTGGCACGAGCTCAGTGGTAGAGCCAAAGATATTGGCTCAGCAGCAGTATTTGTTGCGTTAACTCTTGCCCTTTTTATTTGGGCTTCGTTCTTGCTCTAATTTTTATTCAAGACACTCATTATGAAGACACATGATTTACAACAGAGAGGTATCTCTTACGTTACCTTTACTTTCCTGTTGGCGCTGTATTTCGCTCTCGTCGTAAATATCCCTATTTATAAAGAACTGATCGGCATCTTTACACACTTAGATAATGTCAAAATTGGATTTATTATCACAATACCAATTTTCTTTCTTGCCGCGCTCAATTTCCTTTTTAATTTATTTAGTTGGCCTTGGATCGGCAAGCCGTTCTTTAT
>NZ_JADDYG010000160.1:32319-40287 GCF_015163535.1 Vibrio sp. OPT46
ACTCTCGTCGTAAATATCCCTATTTATAAAGAACTGATCGGCATCTTTACACACTTAGATAATGTCAAGATTGGATTTATTATCACAATACCAATTTTCTTTCTTGCCGCGCTCAATTTCCTTTTTAATTTATTTAGTTGGCCTTGGATCGGCAAGCCGTTCTTTATAATTTTAATTATTGTTTCAAGTATGGTGAGCTACGCAAGCTATAACTATGGCACACTTTTCGATTCTGGAATGATTGCCAATATTGTTGAAACCGATTCGAGCGAGGCGAGTTCTTACCTGAGTGCTCACTCTGTAATTTGGACGCTGATTATGGGAGTTATCCCAGCGATAATTGTCTTTAAGGTCAAGCTGCAATCTCAACGTCACCAATTACTGTACTTCTCTGTTACCAAATTAGTATCGATGCTGTCGTCGCTAGCTGTCATCGCCGTCATTGCCAGCGTGTACTATCAAGACTACGCATCTGTAGGGCGCAACAATAGCCACCTAAAAAAAATCATCATACCCACCCAGTTCGTTTACAGCGCGACCGGGTATGTGAAGGAGAAATATTTCACCACGCCAGAGCCATATCGAGAAATCGGCACAGATGCAAAGCAGTCAGATAGCGCCGTACAGCAAGCACAGCGCAAACCAACACTACTGGTTTTTGTCGTAGGAGAAACCGCTCGAACGCAGAACTACCAACTCAATGGCTATACACGAGAGACAAACCCTTATACTAGTAAATTGGATGTTATCTCATTTCAAGACGTCGCATCTTGTGGCACCGCGACTGCTGTATCTGTGCCTTGTATGTTTTCACAGCTCACGCGAAACGAGTTTGAACGCGCCAAAGCGGATAACCAGGACAATGCTCTCGATATAATGCAGCGCGCCGGGGTTGACCTCATTTGGAAAGAAAATGACGGTGGGGATAAAGAAGTAGCCCACAAGATCAAGAAAATCGAAGTTGATCGAAAGCAAGTAAGCCCTATGTGTAATGGCCAAACTTGTTACGACATGGCGCTATTAGATCATTTTGATCAGGAAGTCGCGGATATGCACGGTAACCGAGTGGTCGCCATGCACCTTATAGGAAGCCACGGTCCGACCTACTTTCAGCGTTACCCAAGAGACAACGCCTTCTTTAAACCAGACTGTCCACGTGCAGATATCGAAAACTGTAGCATCGAACAAATAGTGAACACATATGACAATACAATACGCTACACCGATCTTGTATTGGCAGAAACCATCAAAAAACTTAAAGCGTTAGAGTCTGAGTATAATACCGCGCTAATTTACATATCGGATCACGGTGAGTCACTAGGCGAAAACGGATTGTTCTTACATGGTATGCCTTATGGCCTTGCACCAGATTTCCAAAAACGCGTTCCTTTGATTATGTGGCTGTCTTCGGGCTTTAAACAAGCGAAGCAGATCAATACCGACTGTTTGTATAAACAAGCACAGAATGCAGGCCAATACTCACATGATAACGTGTTCCACTCTTTATTAGGCATTATGGATGTGCAAACTCAAGCCTACGATAGCAAGTTAGATATATTCAAAGCCTGCCGAGCCGTTTCCTAAATCATTCAATATAGCCTGGCTCAAAGTGTGAATCAGGCTTTTTCTAACAAGGTATTTAAACTCATCGCCGCGCCAAGCGTTATACTGACAGTCCGCGCTCCATACATCGAGATAAGGACTAGGATGAAAATTGGTATTATTGGTCTAGGGGATATCGCTCAGAAAGCATACCTTCCTGTTATCACTCAGCTTCCAAATATCGAACTTGTATTTTGTACCCGCAACCCAAACACACTTGAGAGCCTGGCTAAGCAGTATCGAATCTCAGAGATCTGCCAAGACTACCAGCAACTTCTGCACTTTGGCGTCGATGCCGTCATGATTCATGCGGCAACAAGCGTACACCCTCTAATAGCGGCATTTTTTCTGCAGCATGGAATTCCAACCTTTGTCGACAAACCATTAGCGAATAGTGCTGATGACGTAGAAAAGCTGTACGACATTGCCGAAAAAGAGAGACAGCCACTCTATGTGGGCTTTAACCGTCGTCACATTCCACTTTACAACCAACATATGCCACAAGTGCAGCAAGGCAACATATCTGACTTAAAGTCGCTACGCTGGGAAAAGAACCGTCACCAACTACCGGGGGATGTTCGTACCTTTATATTTGATGATTTTATTCACCCATTAGACAGCGTTAACGTCACAGCCAAAGCCGATCTAAAAGATGCTTATGTAACTCATCAACTTGAAGGTAGTCAGTTGGCGCGTTTAGATATTCAGTGGCAACATGGAGATACTTTGCTCCACGCCTCGATGAATCGCCACTTCGGTATCACTACAGAGCGCGTTCAAGCTTGTTATGCAAACAAGGCAGTTGAGTTCGACTCCTTCGTTGAAGGCAAACTATGGCAAGCTAACCAAGAGCAAAAAATCAATTTGAAAGACTGGACGCCAATGCTAACGAGTAAAGGTTTCCATTCGATGTTGCTCGACTGGTTTGGCGTCGTTGAGTCTGGAAATATTGCTAATGAAGTAGTAAAACGCAACATTGCCAGCCATCGATTGGCAGAGCAAATTTGTCAATATATCGAGAAAGTTGTCTCTAGATAATGCGATTCTTGGCTATATGCTTGATTGAGTATTACGCTCTATACTAAAAAGACTTGCCTTAGGGAAGGCATTCATTCTCTGTTAAGACTACAGCGATTATTCTATCAATCAGGTGAATGAGGGCACAAAAGCACACATCGACAAAACAGACGGTTTAGATTTGTTTTACGCTGCTCTCAGGTATCTGAATCATCACATTCAAGAATAAAGGAAATAGAATGAGAACACTTGGTAACATCATTTGGTTTGTATTTGGTGGCGTATTTATGGGGTTGCTATGGTGGTTTTTTGGTATTTTGGCCTTTATTAGCATCATCGGAATACCTTGGGGGCGTGCGTGTATCGTTATGGGTAATTTTTCCTTTTTCCCATTCGGTAAAGAGGCCATCTCACGCGATGAATTGACCA
This sequence comes from Vibrio sp. OPT46, assembly GCF_015163535.1. NCBI lineage: Bacteria > Pseudomonadati > Pseudomonadota > Gammaproteobacteria > Vibrionales > Vibrionaceae > Vibrio > Vibrio sp. OPT46. The sequence continues at coordinate 35,368 of NZ_JADDYG010000160.1, forward strand.
ATGAAATGGACATTGGCACGAGTCCGCTCGGCGTTATTGGTAACGTCCTTTGGTTTGTATTTGCAGGCCTTTGGTTAGCTATCGGTCACGTACTTTCTGCAGCAGCATGCTTTGTCACCATAATCGGCATTCCGTTTGCGCTCCAACACCTCAAGCTAGCGGTTATTTCACTCGCACCAATTGGTAAAACGGTTGTATCGTCAGAAGAAGCTGCAATGGCTCGATACAACATCAATCGTTAGCAAAAAGCTAATGCGCTTTCTATCCTCTGGGCAGTCATGCTCAGAGGGTAACGCCCGTCAAAAGTAAGCCTATAATCGCTATCGCATATTCAATAATGGCTGATTGTATATTCATACCGTCACCTTTACGTTGAAGTTTATCCTAGCTCAGCACTGCTTTACTTTTATAATTAATCAATACACCCAAGTGAGTTCAAGATGCTAGACTCATAGCGTCGTCACTGATTCAAACTCCAAGAACGACGTAACGAAAAAGCGAGCTATCCTATGCTCGAAATATGGGTTCTTTCCCCCTCGAAGTAGAGTTCAACAACAAAAAAGACGAACTATAAGCATAGCCAAAATTAATGCTTTTCGACCTAAAATATCTCACATCAATCAAAGAAAGCTTCTAAGATTTTCTCTTTTTGAGTAAATATAGACAGTTACAGTAGCGAAATTCTTCTCGGTAAAAATCCCCACTCAATCTCATGATCAGTTTTTAAAAAAAACAACAAAAATTCGTTGTTATCTAGAGTAATTATTTTATTTGTCGCAGAGCAATTCCATCAATATCATTTGCGACATCGGAGTGCTAGAGCATTGAAATTTTTAGCATTTATCACAGGTATAGAACGTAAAAAACCTTTTATTACTTATTTTTCTTTTTTACATATGTTCTAACTCAACGTCTATTCAGACAGGAATATACCGTGGATAAATATCAAGCAGCTTATGCTAAACGTCTAGAGAAACTAAATGGGGATCCATCTCCTAAAACGATAGCCCGCCTTTCGGCTTGGGATGCGTTTTTTAACAAGGAGTACGAGCTCCAAGACTTGGAATACCAGCTATCGGACGCTGCGCACCAGCACTATGAACAGTCGCATGCAAAGAGCGACATTAGCTTCAAAGAGTTCAAACGAGCGTTTTATAATGAATCCATCAAAATTTACAATTTAACTGATGGCGCTTCTATCCAGAAAGTATTCACCCCATTACTTTTGCTTACAACGCTCTGGATAGGGTTTGTATGCCTATTTAACAAGTGATCATCAAACTATTCCAACAACGATCAGTATGGGACTACAGGTATGGCTCTATGTAAGGGGGTTAGTTGGCTCGGTCTCCTTCACTAAATTAGCGACTCAATTACCCGCAATTCCATAGGCTAAAAGTGACAAGGGCATCCGTTGATGCCCTTTTTATTCAAAGGAACGCAACCTAGACCTTTGGCCCACTTGGGTATAAAACCATTATGCGTTAAGCTGCAAGCGATTATCCGATTGATAAAGAGTGGAGCGAAGTGATGGAAAAAGTAGGCTCTCGAGCATTGATTGTCGAAGGTGGAGCCATGCGAGGCGTATTTTCATGCGGCATACTCGATCATTTTCTTGCTAGCGAGTTCTCTCCATTTGATAGCTTTTGGGGAGTGTCTGCGGGTGCTAGCAACTTGGCTGCCTACTTAGCTAAAATGCCCGGACGTAACTTAAAAATCTACCTCGATTACAGCTTAAGAAAAGAATTTATCTCTCCATCTCAACTTCTACGTGGTGGTGATATGATGAACTTAGACTGGATGTGGAATGTCACCCTCGAAGAACTTGGCATCGATAAATCTGCGCTCAAAGCTGATTCACGACCTTTCTTTTTAGGCGTGACGCGTCAAGACAATGGGCAAGCGGAGTACCACCTTCCTGATATCGACAACTTGGCAGAAACAATGAAAGCCAGCAGCGCACTGCCTGTACTTTACCGAAATGGCGTATCACTGAACGGAATTCAATACGTTGATGGTGGCGTCTCAGACGCACTTCCTGTTGCAGAAGCAATAAAGCGAGGAGCCAAAAAGATTATGGTTTTACGCAGTCAGCCCGCAAGCTATCAAAAGCCAAGAGGAAAATTCAGCGCCCTAACTAGGAGGATGTTGAAAGAAACGCCCGGATTAATTGAACCTATGTTGACACGTGAAGTTCGCTACAATCAGACCTTAGCGCTGATCAACAACCCACCACCTGGTATCGAAATCATTCAAGTGTGTCCTCCTGAAACATTCAAGTTGAAACGGCTGAGTCGATCGCCAGCACCACTGCGTCATGCTTATGAGTTAGGAATTGAAGCAGGAAAGGAAGCCATCATACGATGGAGTCAGAAGTAGAAAAAAGCCACGTGGATTAAACGTGGCTAACGCAAATTCGATGGCAGTGGATTATCGTATTTGCTTCTGGTCGAGCCCAATATTCAGGCTCAAAACTGTTTTAATTTGCTCGCTAACTGAAAAAGCGAGTAGGCTGTCAAAACTAGTAAGTTTCAAATAACCCAGAGTTGTAGTCTTGGATAGCTTGTTCTATCTCTTCCATGCTATTCATGACAAAAGGGCCATAATGCACCACGGGTTCATTAATTGGCTCACCAATAAAGATCAGTGCACCACTCTCTTTTTCGGCCTGCAATTCAACCCATTCACCTTTCGATAAAATGGCCATTTCGCCTTGATTGATCTCACGACCTTTTAATTGAATACGACCTTTATAGACATAGAGCATCATGTTATTGTCTTGCTCCGTGTTCAAATTCAAAGCTTGACCACCCATCGCTCTCCAATCGGCTACCGTGGCAGCAACACCTGTCTCTGTTAGCGGCCCCTGAATTCGTTCGTTGTTTATAGTCATATGACCCGCAATCAAACGTACAACCCCCGTATTCGGAGTATCAAACTCAGTGATCGTTTCAGGTTGAAAGTCATGATATTGAGCTGGCTGCATCTTATTTTTCGCAGGCTGGTTAATCCAAATTTGGAAACCATGCAGTTCGCCTTCCTTCATAATAGGCATTTCGCTATGGATGACGCCTCTTCCTGCCGCCATCCACTGTGCACCACCGGAACGAAGCTCGCCAACATTATCCATATGATCACGATGCTGGAAATGACCTTTCAACATATAAGTAAGCGTCTCGATACCGCGGTGCGGATGCGGAGGGAAACCGCCGATATAGTCAGCGCGGTCTTCTGATTTGAGTTCATCCATCATCAAAAATGGAGAAAAGCTAGCATGATTGAAACCCGCTACACGGCGAATTTTCACTCCATCACCATCAGCAGTAGGTTGCGCAGGAATAAGCTGACGAATTTCTCTGAATGTACTCATACTAGTTCTCCTAGTTTATCTTTGTGACCGTTTGCAAATCGCATGTTCAATCTATGGCTATCGATAAGGTTCTATTTTAGGTTGATGAGCTAAAATTATGAGCCATACTATTCGTTCTACTTATTCAACTTTTTCGAACAATACAATTTATCGAGTTAATAATGAGCACATTTAATTTATCTAAAATAAATGTAGCTATTTTCTAAACAAGGTGTATAGTGTGCCTTGGCTCTTAGAAGAGAGCTGTTAATGCAACATTTAGTTTAAGTTTCCTCTCAGTAAAATCTTGAATCCCCAATTCAGACACCTGCGTACAACTTCCTCTTGATTGAACATTCAATAGCTTAGAAAAGATCCACAAAACAAATCATAATTTTAATGTTTAATTCAAAGGTATTTTTATGTCTAAAGTAACTGGTTCAGTAAAATGGTTTAACGAAACTAAAGGCTTCGGTTTTCTATCTCAAGACAACGGCGGCCAAGATGTATTCGTACACTTTAACGCTATCGTTTCTGACGGTTTCAAAACACTGACTGAAGGTCAGAAAGTAAGCTTCAATGTAGAGCAAGGTAAAAAAGGTCCTCAAGCGACTGAAGTAACTCCTCTATAAGACTGCTTTTCTTGGTGTAGCATGCCCATGCTGCACCAAACCTCTCTCCTTCAAAAATATTCTTTCATCAATCACTCAGCCTAATTTTAGGCATTGCTTTGTGCTATCTAAAATAAACTGAATAGTACTGCTTAATTTATTATTTATAGGAAAAATCATGTCCTCAAAAAGAACTGGCCGTCAAAGGCATTGGTATCAATTACTTAACAAAGAGAAAATCACTAAAAAACAGGAGAATAAATGTTAGAAATTGAATTTAATTTAGAACAACCTCAAACCTCTTGGAACGCTAAAATACATCAATTAAATGGTGATATTTTACGAAGGCACGTATTACCGAAACTTCTTTCTCATAGCTTCATGATCGATTTTGAATATTGTGAGAAAACGCAATCTGGAACTATTCTCTGTGATTCAGGTTCAAAGTTAGGAAGTTTTACTGTTAACTGATTCAGTTTTCATGCATTAATGGATAATGCAACTAATTTGGAAGGTATCCAATGGCTAGAAAAAGTAAGAAGCAGTCAGAAAAAGACAAAAAAGAGTCTGAACAAAACGCGGCGGCGGTAAAGCAGAAAACTCGACGCCGCATAGAAGACATTATGGAACAAAGAGAATTTGATAAGTTATTCGATCTATAAATGCTCTCTAGTGCTTTCTCTGCCTTTATCGTTGTGCAAGGTACCGCCACCTACCTTTGCTCAAACGAATCTCCACTCTTTTAGACTACTCTTCTAATTACACGTGCCTCTCACACACGCAAAAACAACTGGCTCCTCTATACTCAAGTGACTTGCAAATAATCGTTTCGCTCACAGGAAACCCCGTGACTAATGACAGCTAGGTTATTTGCGTATAGCCAAAGCGATATTTTTGCGTATAATCCCTCTCGTTTGCTTCGTATAACCCCAATGATATGGTTTGGGGGTCTCTACCAGT
>NZ_JADDYG010000160.1:40297-45289 GCF_015163535.1 Vibrio sp. OPT46
GTCGTTTCGCTCACAGGAAAACCCGTGACTAATGACAGTTAGGTTATTTGCGTATAGCCAAAGCGATATTTTTGCGTATAATCCCTCTCGTTTGCTTCGTATAACCCCAATGATATGGTTTGGGGGTCTCTACCAGTTCCCGCAAAGTGCTGATTACGAAGAGTTGAGATCATCGTGGGTCTTACTCTTTGTGATAGCGTTCGATTTATTTCTATCTATACCTATTCTTAGAGTAACTGCATCCACAATACACATAAGGTGGAATATGAACGCATTTATTCAAGGTCTTCCAAAAGTAGAGCTGCACTTACATATCGAAGGTTCACTTGAGCCGGAACTCTTATTCAAATTAGCAAAACGAAACGGCATCGAGATCCCTTACTCTTCTCCGAGTGAACTACGCAGCGCATATCAGTTCACTGACTTACAATCATTTCTCGACCTCTATTACCAAGGAGCGGGAGTTCTGCGTACGGAGCAAGATTTTTACGATCTCACTTGGGAATACTTACTGCACTGTAAAGAAGACAACGTTGTTCATACCGAAATCTTTTTTGACCCTCAAACACACACAGAACGCGGCATAGACTTTGACACTGTTATCAATGGAATCGCTCGCGCGCTAAAAGATGGTCACGAAAAACTTGGCATTACCTCACAAATTATTGCGTGTTTTCTCCGTCACCTTTCAGAAGAGAGTGCCATAGAGACCCTACAGGCTATTCTGAAACACCGTGATAAGATCATTGGTGTTGGACTAGATTCTTCAGAACAAGGTCATCCGCCAGCTAAATTCAAGCGCGTATTTAAACAAGCAGTAGAAGAAGGCTTACTTACCGTTGCTCACGCAGGTGAAGAAGGCCCCGCACAAAATATTAGCGATGCAATTGAAATGCTTTACGTGAGCCGCGTGGATCACGGTGTTCGCTGTGTTGATGATGAAGCATTAGTTGAATCCTTAATCGAAAGCCAAATGCCACTGACAGTGTGTCCGTTATCGAATCTTAAGCTATGTGTATTCGACGATATGAAAGATCACAATATTGTGGATTTACTACGAAAAGGTGTCGCCGTAACGATTAACTCAGACGATCCTGTGTACTTTGGTGGCTACATGACGGATAACTTTCTGGCCGTCAACAACGCACATCCAATGAGTAAGAGTGAACTTGCTCAATTTACAATGAACGCGATTGATGCCAGCTTTATCGATAACGAGTTAAAGGCGAAATATCGTCACCTTGTTAGCCAATACGTAAACCAACACGAAGCGTTGCAATAAAGGCATCAGTGCCACGCCTTAGGTCAAACGCGTAGGTATTAAAACCCTACAAAAACTCTGTGGTTAACCGCATTTATAAACGCTAGACTGAGAAAGCTAAACTAGCACACAAAAAGGAATATAATCATGATTCAACAAGGCCAAGCTCTACCAGTTGCAACTCTAAGTGAGTTGACTGCCGATGGTATGGTTAACCACGACGTTACAGAACTGTTTGCGAACAAGAAAGTCGTACTCTTTGCTGTACCTGGCGCATTCACCCCTACCTGTTCAGAAGCTCATCTACCAGGCTATGTGGTATTAGCTGATGAGCTAAAGGCAAAAGGTGTTGATTTAATTGCGTGCGTTTCTGTAAACGATGCATTTGTGATGCAAGCGTGGGGCGAAGCTCAAAACGCTTCTGAGATTCTGATGTTGGGTGATGGCGACGCTAGCTTTACTAAAGCATTGGGTCTTGAAATGGATACAGGCGGCTTTGGTGGTATTCGCTCACAACGTTACGCGATGATCATTGAAAACGGCACAGTGACTAAGCTTAACGTTGAAGAGCCAAAAGAGTTTGAAGCAAGCAAAGCAGAAACGATTTTAGCGGCGCTTTAAGCTTACTCCTAAATACAAAAACGGAAGCCATCGCTTCCGTTTTTTGTTGGCTAACGCATTCTCACAACACTCGTTTGTTGCTTACGCTGCATTTCCGCAAAAGTCAGCACAAACGGGGATGACTGCTTTACACGGCTTGGTAATGAAGAAAGCGCATTGTAGGCATCCTGTTTCGTTTTAAAATCACCAACAGTTACCGTATACCAACGTGTGCCTCGGCTGTTTTTCCAGTTAACCCAAACCGGATGCTTAGGATCGATATAGCGAATATAATCTTTCACATCTTTTTCTTGCTTTAGCGCGAGTACCTGCATTGTGTAATGGTTTGGGTTTAAATAACCATATGCATCCTGAGAGGTCATGACTCCAACACATTGGCCGCTATCGACCTCCTGCTGGTAAGGCATAGCGCAGCCCATGAGCGATAAAATCAATGTCAAAGATAAAATCTTGTGCACGTGTCACTCCATTCTTGTTCTAGTTTCTTTTCTCTCGCACCCAAAAACACAAAACGCTCTTGGTCAGGTAAAAACACCCCCTTACAAGAAGGCCTGCGTTTTAACGCAACGAGTATTCCAAAAACGTAAGGCGACCACGTTGGTCGCCTTAGTAAATTGATTTAATAGAACATTAACAAGATAGAGTGATATAGACAGAAGTTCGCTACTGTTTAGAACCAGCTAGCGACCAATTGCTTAAACCAGTCTAAAATTCGCTTGAATAAACTGCCTTCCTCCACGGACTCCAATGCAACGAGCTCGGCTTCATTTACGACCTTACCTTCGACTTTGTAAAGCACTTTACCAACCACTTGTTGCTCAGAAATTGGCGCAACTAAATCACCGTTGTATTCAACTTCCGCTTGCAGCTTTTTTACATCTCCTTTTGGCAAAGTGAGATAAACATCGTTAGCTACGCCAACAGTAAGCTCGTCTTTTTCGCCCATCCAAACTCGAGCTTTCGCAAGTTCCGCACCCGCCTCAGTCGGCATTACCGTATCGTAAAAGCGGAAGCCATAACTTAACAGCTGCTTGCTTTCTGATTCACGAACATTCTCGCTCTTCGCTCCCATCACCACAGCAATCAGACGCATATCACCTTGTGTTGCAGAAGTCGCTAGACTATAACCCGCACCGCTTGTATATCCAGTTTTCATGCCATCGACATTCATACTACGATCACGAAGCAAGCCATTACGGTTGTATTGAGTGATGCCATTGTAAGTAAACGAGGTTTCGCTATACAGCGGATAGATATCAGGTAAGTCACGAATAATCGCTTGGCCCAACTTGGCAATATCATAAGGTGTCGAATATAAACCGTCACTGTCTAGGCCGTGAGGGTTGGTGAATGCCGTGTTAGACAATTCAAGCTTGGCGGCCCAACTATTCATCAAACTCACAAACCCTGATTCACTTCCCGCAACATGCTCAGCAATAGCGACACTGGCATCGTTACCAGATTGAACAATCAGACCACGGTATAAGTCAGACAAAGAAACGGAAGTATTGACTTCAATAAACATTTTTGAAGAATCTGGGAAATTTTTTGCCCAAGCATTTCGGCTGATGACAACCTCATCATTCAACGTAATATTGCCTGTATTAATTTCTTGACCAGCTACATAAGCAGTCATCAACTTCGTTAAACTCGCGGGGTTTAAACGTTTGTGGGCATCACGTTCAACCAGTACTTTCCCCGTATGGAAGTCCATCAAAACATAACCACGAGAACTGAGTTCCGGCGCATTTGGCACAACTGAAGGCGCAGCATAAGCCAACGAGGATACAGCAGCGAACCCTGTAATTAACACTGTGTGTAATATAGTACTTTTTCTCATCATGACATCTTATCTTAGTCGCATTTAAGGCTTACAAACGGTACCCGAATGAATTCAAAGCGCGGGATTACCTAGTTAAAAAACGAGTATATTGAAACGGCGCTCAGTTACAGCCACCTTGTTACGATTGGTTACTTTTACTCAATGTTTGTCGAAAATAATGAGAGGTAGGTAGAGCTTTCGTCTTGAAGAATGAAACAGGAGCGAAAATAATTCCGTAACGCTATGTTTTTTGAGAGGGGAGAAAAAGCGCGCAAGTCAATTCAGGGAGTAAGTTGGTATAGGAAAAGTAGTTGAGATTTTATCCATATCTAAATAGGAAACAACAAAAACAACCAACAATAAGTCCAGTTAATTACTTACCAAGAAAACATATTGAAAACGCATCATAAAATCGTAATTAATTATCGATAAATTTAAAAACCTAATATTATAATTTATGTAAATTTCATTTATTATTAAATCGGAGAAAAATACAGCTTTCCTTTCTTAAAACTAAGAGACGATTTTTTCGATGTTTTTAGGTTTATCTCATCAGAGAACTTGGTATAACAGTGAGGGATAAGGCATCCGGACTTAGCGCGAAAGGATAACCCACTGTTATTTAAGTTCACACGCTGCTTTTTAATGACTAGAGACTTTAAACTGCGGTTACCTTCGGTTTGTGCGGCTATTCTTTGACGTATCCCAACCCAGTACGACTCAAACGACGACATCATACATATCCTCTTTCATGATATAAGCATTAATAATTAAACATCGCTAAAAGCTAAGCTTGTCAGAAATAAAAGTATTAGAAATTAATTTTATTTCATCAAAACAAATCAACCCGCATATTCCACACAAATTTAGTGGTTATGTCAAACATTAGTTATCATTAATTTTATTTATAATGGATATAAAATCAGTTTATAATTTTTAAATAATTTAATTATTAGAAATCAGTATAACCAGTCCATATTTAACATGGAAATATGAGCTTTGTTTTGCATCATAATATATAAATATATTAAAGATTCATCTACGAACTAAATGCTCTTCAAGAGGTGATATAAATTAGCATTTCGAGACTAAATGAGAATAAAAATAGCGCACCGTATATGGTGCGCTATAGATTTGATTAAGGTCACTGTATAAGCATAGATAAAACTAAACTCATTTGACGTAGCTAGAGTTTCAATACTTTATCAATATCTTCTGCGCTGTGGCGCTCAGGTAACTGCTCCCATTCTTCACCCCATGAACGGTTCACAATTCGACCACGTTTTAC
>NZ_JADDYG010000161.1:0-212 GCF_015163535.1 Vibrio sp. OPT46
GACTCAGGAATACTACAAATTCTGCGCCCAGGAACGGCGACTATTCTTGCTACAGATAGTAGCTCTGCTTATGAATCTTCTGAAGCAAGATTTTCTGTCACTGTAGAGCGAGGCATCAATACTGAACTTTCAGTGAGTGATCTGAATTTCAATGCGATTGAGTCAGAAGGAAAAGCGTTGATCGTCCGTGGCCAAAAAGGCGAACTGAGTTA
>NZ_JADDYG010000162.1:0-245 GCF_015163535.1 Vibrio sp. OPT46
GCAACTTCCTTCGCACCTTCTTCTTCCCATAGGATTGACATACGTTCAATCGTCCAAGACAAGATGATCATAGGGAAGAAGGTAATTGTTAGGCCTTCTGTTAAGCCCATTTTAAACGCAACAACGGTGAACACCGAGATGATCATAATAACGGTAATAATGACCGCAGATATCCTTGCTACCAGCAATAAGTTCAACCTAGACAAATAGCTTCGAATAATCAGGCCTGTACCTACAATTAGCAA
>NZ_JADDYG010000163.1:0-969 GCF_015163535.1 Vibrio sp. OPT46
AATTGCTACTGGCTTTTGGCTTTCTTAGACAAGAAATAGACACAAAGTAGTGAGGCGACACGATATTTGTCATCATTAAAGAGAAGCTTATAAATTTTGATCCTGTGGGCAAACTTTACACAAAAGATAGAAAAGCAAATTCAATGATCTATGTCCGGTGATATTCTCACCATGAATAGAGTATTAACTCTATTTCATACAATCAATAAAGGACATATTATGAAGAAAACCATCATTCTGTCTGTTCTCAGTACATTAGCACTTATTGGCTGCCAATCAGAGGAAACGCAAGTCAACAGTGTGTCCAATGCAAAAGCGGAAGATATCACTAAGACGAAACGGGCCCTAGCTCAACAATTGAGTGAGAATTATGCTGCCATTGAACCCATGCTGAGAAGAGATATTACTCCGCAACAGACTAACGTGTCTGTATCAGCATTTGTTAAGCAAAACCCTAACTCAGAGTTCAGCCGCCAGCTTGTACAAGCTGACACTCAAATTCGTAGCTGGAAAGGTATTTCTGAATACTCTGATCAGTTGTTAGAAGTTCGCTTGGCAAATGAAGCCATGATAACAGCATGGCAAAGTGGCGAGGTCGAGCCATTATTTGCATTTGAACCAAGTGGTGATGATGAGAATTGGCAATACATCGAAGCATTTGATGTTTATGGCAACATCCATCAACTCGATGTTTACCAGCTCCCTGAGGTACCTGTACTTGTCGTTGATAACAATAGCTCTGCAGAGCTAAAAGCAGGCTTGCAAGCTATGCAAGCTGAGATGAAAAAACTCGGTCAACCAGCTTTAGTTCAACCATATATTGCTGATGAACAACGCCAAAATACACCGCTATTGTCAAGTAGCGCAGTGGGCGAAGCGGCTCCAATTCAAACCACGCAGTTGAAAAAGATCCGTCTAGCCGATGACAAAGAACCTTGGATCTCTGGCAAGGCAGAAATCTACGCTATC
>NZ_JADDYG010000164.1:0-23333 GCF_015163535.1 Vibrio sp. OPT46
CTCACGTAGAACGGCTAGCGATGCATTACGCATAAGCTGGTATTCTTTGTCAGTCAGTGTTTGTGCTGGAGCAACCGTGATTGAGTCACCCGTATGGATGCCCATTGGGTCAAAGTTCTCGATTGAACATACGATGATACAGTTGTCCGCTTTGTCACGAACGACTTCCATTTCGTACTCTTTCCAACCGATGAGTGACTCATCGATAAGAAGTTCGTTGGTCGGAGATAAGTCCAGACCGCGACGACAGATTTCTTCGAACTCTTCTTTGTTGTACGCGATACCACCACCAGTGCCACCCATGGTGAACGATGGACGAATGATACAAGGGAAGCCAACCATATCTAAAACTTTGTAAGCTTCTTCCATGCTCTTCGCTGTATCTGCGCGAGGACACTCAAGGCCGATAGACTTCATCGCTTTATCAAAACGAGAACGGTCTTCCGCTTTGTCGATTGCATCAGCCGTTGCACCAATCATCTCTACGCCAAACTCTGCGAGAACGCCGTGCTTCTCTAAATCTAACGCACAGTTAAGTGCTGTCTGACCACCCATAGTTGGCAGAACTGCATCAGGACGTTCTTTCTCGATGATCTTGCGTACAACTTCCCACTGAATCGGCTCAATGTAAGTCGCATCTGCCATCTCTGGGTCAGTCATGATGGTTGCTGGGTTAGAGTTAACCAGGATAACTCGGTAGCCTTCTTCGCGAAGAGCTTTACACGCTTGTGCGCCAGAGTAGTCAAACTCACATGCCTGACCGATAACAATCGGACCAGCACCAAGAATTAGAATACTTTGAATGTCAGTACGTTTTGGCATTATCTACTACTCCGAATTAAGCGCTGTGTTTTTTGATTAGTTCGATAAAGTGGTCAAATAGCGGTGCCGCGTCATGTGGACCTGGGCTCGCTTCTGGGTGACCTTGGAAGCTAAATGCTGGCTTGTCTGTGCGGTGGATACCTTGCAAAGAGCCATCAAATAGCGATACGTGAGTAGCACGTAAGTTTTCCGGTAATGTTGCTTCATCTGCCGCAAAGCCGTGGTTTTGCGAAGTGATCATCACAACGTTACGCTCTAAATCTTTTACTGGGTGGTTTGCACCGTGGTGACCAAACTTCATTTTCACCGTTTGCGCACCTGATGCTAGCGCCAGAATTTGGTGACCTAGACAAATACCAAAAATTGGCAAGCCTTTTTCTAGGAACACTTTGGTTGCTTCAATCGCGTAAGTACATGGTTCTGGGTCACCAGGGCCGTTCGATAAGAATACGCCATCTGGATTTAGTGCCAGAACTTCTTCCGCTGACGTTTCTGCAGGTACAACCGTTAAGCGGCAGCCGCGGTCAACCAACATTCGTAAGATGTTGCGTTTTGCGCCAAAGTCGTAAGCGACAACGTGGTATGGCAGCTCGCTGTCATCTTTCGCCTCTGGAAGTCCACCTTCAAGCGTCCACGAACCTTGCTTCCATTGATACGCTTCTTTTGTTGTAACTTCTTTCGCAAGGTCCATTCCTTTTAAGCCTGGGAATTCTTTTGCTTTCGCTAGTGCCAAAGCTTCGTCTAGGTTGTTGCCCGCAACAATACAGCCGTTTTGAGCACCTTTTTCACGCAGGATACGAGTGAGCTTACGAGTATCGATATTAGCGATGCCAACGATATTTTGAGACTTAAGATAATCAGAGAGGGATTGTTCGTTACGGAAGTTAGAAGCGATTAGAGGAAGATCGCGAATCACAAGGCCTTGTGCATGAATGGAAGAGGATTCTTCATCTTCGGAAGTGGTTCCGGTATTGCCAATGTGAGGATAAGTGAGAGTGACGATTTGCTGAGAATAGGAAGGATCAGTGAGGATTTCTTGATACCCCGTCATCGAGGTATTAAAAACGACTTCACCAACGGAAAGACCATCTGCCCCTATGGACACTCCGCGGAACACTGTCCCATCTTCTAGGACCAACAGTGCTAATTTACCCAAGACAACCTCCAGAATAAAAATGCAAAAAAAATAAATCAAACTGCAAACATGCCTTCCTTTACCTATAAAATCTACATAAATAGGTATTTCAGACAAATTGGCGGTATTCTAAAGTTGGACTCGAAACCTGTCAACCTACAATCAAAAATAAATGATTAATTTCTAGCGAGTAAGGTCATTTTGAATCAGTAAGGCCCAAAAAGATAACTTTTACATGCTATTACATAGAGAGGCATAGAGGTTTAATGAATTTTACAAATTTGAACTTTTTAGAGATCACAAAAAAGTATGAGTTTTTCACGCAAACGTTCACTCAACAAAAAAGATATTAGTTTTTAGACATTAAAACCAAAAACACCCACAAAACAACTAAAACAACAACAAAAGTAAGCACCAAAATACTTTCTGTTAGAATCATTTCATTTACAAATAATTCTATAGATATAAAAAAGCCGGCTACCGCCGGCGAATAATTATGTATTTAGAGTTCATTCAATCCCAAAACATCTGTCATGGTATAAAAGCCCGCTGGTTTGGCACTCAACCAAACAGCGGCCTTGACGGCGCCATTAGCAAACGTCATACGATCGGTCGCTTTGTGCGTTATCTCCACTCGTTCCCCAATATCAGCAAACATGGCTGTGTGCTCACCGACAATATCGCCAGCGCGAATTGTAGCAAAGCCGATCTCATCTTTAGTACGTTCACCTGTGATACCTTCTCGCGCATAGACAGCTACATCATTCAGCTTGTTGCCCATCGCACCAGCAATGGCTTCGCCCATCCCGATAGCGGTACCAGAAGGAGCATCAACTTTATGACGATGATGTGCTTCGACAATCTCAACATCACAGTAGTCGCCCATCACTTTGGCTGCTTTCTCAAGAAGCTTAAATACTAGGTTCACACCAACAGAGTAGTTAGGAGCCATGACAACAGGCACTTGCTTAGCGGCTTCGTCAATTAGTTCACGCTCTGCATCACTGAAACCAGTCGTCCCAATCACAATACTCTTTCCATGCTTCTTACACAGTTCAAGATTCGCCAACGTACTTACTGGGGCAGTAAAATCGATGATTACATCAAAATTATCGACGTCTTTAGCAAGATCATCCGTTAAGAACACATCGAATTTGCCTTCACCACAAAGTTCACCGATATCGACACCGACAAGTGAGGACTCAGGTCGTTCTGATCCCGCGCTCACTGTCGCCTCTGGGTTAAGGTGTGAAGCTTTAACCAAATTACGGCCCATTCGGCCTGCTGCTCCTGCGATTGCAATACGAACCATTGCGCTTTCTCTCCTTCTCTGGATAACGAGGTTTGCTCTCGTTCTCTCGTTTCGCTTAATCTGTTTAAACTAACAACATACCGTGGTTACCACAAGCAAGTTCATCAGGCTTAAGCGAACTCTTTTACGACACGCTCCAAGATAGGCACGTTCGCTTCAGGAAAGGCATAGTTACCCAATTCTCTTATCTCAACCCAGCGACCTTCTTGACCTTCTCGGCCGTAAGGCTCATTACTGAACTTAGATACCGTAATAAAATCAAACTTAAGTGATTTGTCTGGATAGTCATATTCCAAATGCTCGAAAAGGGCTTGCTCAGTAACTTCAATTCCTACTTCTTCTTCAAGTTCTCTTGCTAGAGCATGTTCAATACTTTCTCCTGACTCGACTTTCCCGCCGGGAAACTCCCAAAACCCGCCTTTATGCTTGTCGTCTGGACGCTTTGTAATAAAAATTTTTGATTTGTCTTGGTTAAAAATAATAGCCGCGACTATGTGAATTCTTTTCATAGGGGTTCCTAACTCTCAAGCCGTTACACTTCAACGGTCTTTGCATCTCTAAAACTATCCGATGCTATCAAAACTTATGAAATTCGACAGCCACAGAATTTGCTTAAAAAAAGAGCCGCCTAGGCGACTCTTTAAAAAATTATCTGACTAATACGTTAGTCGATCTTGCCGTGGCACTGTTTATACTTCTTACCACTACCACAAGGGCAAGGCTCATTGCGACCTACTTTACGTTCATCACGTACCATTGGCTGACTTGAACCTTCTTCAGATTCTTCACCTTCAGAAAGAGGGTTTTGTGCTGCTGCGTGTTGCGCTTGAGCACGACGAGCGGCCTCTTCAGCTTGCGCACGACGTTGCTCTTCCATACGTTCAACTTCTTCTTGTTGCTGGACTCGAACGCGAGATAGAACAGTAATCACATCAGTTTTCAGCGCTTCTAGTAGACCTTCAAACAGTTCAAACGATTCACGCTTGTATTCCTGTTTCGGGTTCTTCTGCGCATAGCCGCGTAAGTGAATACCCTGACGCAAGTGATCCATTGCTGCCAAGTGCTCTTTCCAAAGCGTATCCAGAGTTTGAAGCATAACCGATTTCTCGAAGTTACGAAGCACTTGCGCACCCACCACTTCCTCTTTCTCTTTATACACTTCAACGGCTAGATTGATGATCTTCTCGCGTAGCGCCTCTTCGTAAAGCTTATCGTCTTCTTCAAGCCATTGCTTCACTGGCGCATCAAGATCGAAGTCTGCTTTCAGGCGCTCTTGCAGACCTTCAACGTCCCACATATCTTCTAGTGATTGTGGCGGGATGTACTCATCAACAACCGCTGTTAGCACATCTTCACGGTTTTGCTCGATCATACCGCTGATGTCTTCAACGTTCATCAATTCGTCGCGCAGCTCGTAGACAACCTTACGCTGATCGTTCGCCACATCATCGTATTCTAGTAGCTGCTTACGGATATCAAAGTTACGACCTTCCACTTTACGCTGTGCTTTTTCAATTGAGCGAGAAAGCATTTTCGATTCAATTGCTTCACCTTCTTCCATACCACTTTGGATAAGGCTCGCCATACGATCAGAAGTGAAAATACGTAACAAAGAGTCTTCCATAGATAGGTAGAAGCGAGATGAACCCGCATCTCCTTGACGACCAGAACGACCACGTAGCTGGTTATCAATACGGCGAGATTCGTGGCGCTCAGTACCAATGATGTGTAGACCACCAGCATCTAGTACTTGATCATGTACCACTTTCCACTCTGCTTTAATCACATCGATTTGTTCTTGAGTTGGGTTCTCCAAAGCTTCCACTTTTGATTGCCAACTACCGCCAAGCACAATGTCCGTACCACGACCGGCCATGTTGGTCGCGATAGTTACCGCACCAGGCATACCCGCTTCAGCAACAATTTCCGCTTCCTTTTCATGGAATTTCGCATTCAATACGTTGTGTTTGATCTTCGCTTTCTTCAATGCGTTAGAAAGAAGTTCTGATTTTTCAATCGATACTGTACCAACCAATGTTGGCTGACCTTTCGCAACGCGCTCTTTGATATCTTCAATGATTGCAGCAAACTTCTCAGCTTCGGTACGGTACACCACATCCGGCATATCGTTACGAATCATTGGTTTGTTGGTTGGGATAACCACCGTTTCCAAGCCATAAATAGATTGGAACTCAAACGCTTCAGTATCCGCAGTACCTGTCATACCAGACAGTTTTTCGTATAAGCGGAAGTAGTTCTGGAAGGTAATCGAAGCCAAAGTTTGGTTTTCGTTTTGAATCTTAACGCCTTCTTTCGCTTCTACTGCTTGGTGAAGACCTTCAGACCAACGACGACCTGGCATTGTACGACCAGTATGTTCATCAACAATTACTACTTCACCTTCGTCAGTCACGATGTAATCAACGTTGCGCTCAAACAACACATGAGCACGCAAAGCGGCATTCACGTGATGTAACATGCTGATGTTAGTCGGAGAGTAAAGTGTGTCACCCTCTTCCATAAGACCATTTTTCACCAACAGTTCTTCAACGTACTCTTGGCCCGTTTCTGTGAGGTATACTTGCTTTGATTTCTCATCAACAGTGTAGTGACCATCACCACGATATTCTTCAGAGTCTTCTTTGTCTTGCTTTTTAAGATACGGGATCAAAAGGTTGATTCGGGTGTATAGCTCAGAGCTATCTTCAGCAGGACCAGAAATGATTAAAGGGGTACGAGCTTCATCAATTAGGATTGAGTCCACCTCATCGACAACTGCAAAGAAGCGTTCACGTTGTACGCGATCTTCGCTACGGAAAGCCATATTGTCACGAAGGTAGTCAAAACCAAATTCATTGTTCGTTCCGTACAAGATGTCAGCTTGGTACGCTTCTTTTTTCTCTTGAGGAGGCATGTTTGGCACGTTTACGCCAACAGTCATACCTAAAAATTCAAATAGAGGGCGGTTTGTCTCTGCATCACGTTTAGCTAGATAATCGTTCACTGTTACAATATGAACGCCTTTACCAGCTAGGGCATTTAGGTAAGCAGGAAGCGTTGCCGTCAGCGTTTTACCTTCACCCGTACGCATTTCAGCGATTTGACCCGCATTTAGAACCATACCACCGATAAGCTGGACGTCGAAGTGGCGCATACCGTAGACACGCTTAGATGCTTCACGAACCGTAGCAAAAGCTTCTGGAAGTAGTTTATCAAGAGTTTCACCCTTATCTAGGCGCTCACGGAATTCAACCGTCTTTGCTTTTAACTCTTCGTCACTTAGAGCCTCGAATGTTGGCTCATAGTTATTAATTTCTTTTACAATTTTTCTAAGGCGGCGCAGTGTTCGGTCGTTGCGACTGCCAATCACTTTTGTCAGTAGCTTAGTTATCATTTTTCGTGAATCTCTCTTTATTCAGACCGTTCCCGATCTACTCATAATGCCTTCAGTCTCTGCCAGTTTGGAACTAAGAATACTGAGATAAATCATTTATCAAAGATATTGAGTTCAAACATCCATATTTCAAGGCTAAGTTTTGAAACAATGTGGCTTAGTGTAAGGATTTTTAATCGATACAACCATAAATAGACGTATTTGTTTGAAGCACTCTGAAGTTTTTACTTAAAGTGGTGACTGATTAGCCGATATTGCATACCGCAATATGTGTAATCCATCCAGAGCAAACTTTGCTTTTTACCTTGCTACATTGTAAAACTGAAGCTAAAGACGTTAATGTAAACTATACCTTGATAGAAAGCTGCTCTAGAATAGCTATATCTCAACAAAATTAGATTTTACCTATGCGTGATCACCGTCCAACCTCGACTGAAGATGTTATTGCTGAGTCACAGTTCAAGCAGATTCAAGAACATGCTGGAGAAATCTTACAGCTTAACCAAGCTTTGCAAGAGGTCTTACCCACGGGGACGGCCGATCATTGCCGAGTAGCGAATGTTCGTAACGGCCATCTATTGATCGATGTCTCTAGTGCCGCGATCAAAATGAAGATCGATTACGATCGCCTCATGATCCTAAATAAACTTCGTACTCAAGGCTTTGCCAAGCTGATGAGCGTTGAAGTGAGGATCAATCCTTCACTATATCGAAACCGCTTTCAACAAGACGACAGACCTAAGCGTCCACCACTAACCGAATCTGCAGCAAAGTCATTAATGACGATTGCCGACATGGCGCCACCGAAAATTCAAGAGCGTTTAAAACGATTAGCCGATATGGCAGAAAAGGAAGATCGTAAGTGAACGTTATTTCAATATGCTGAAAGCTTGAATGTTATTGATAAATCCAGGATTAAAGCCAAATAGCAAAAAACCAGGCATAAGCCTGGTTTTTTATTAATTCTAATGCCAAGTATTTACGCAAGCACCATATTTGGTTCTGCGAATGCTACTGGTGAGCCGACTTCTTCTTCGAATGTAGTCCACTCCCACGCTTCCTGATCTGCAAGAACAGCACGTAACAGTTGGTTATTTAAACCGTGGCCAGATTTAAAGGCACGGAATTCACCAATGATTGGGTGGCCACACATGTAAAGGTCACCAATCGCATCCAACACTTTGTGAGTCACAAACTCATTTTCAAAGCGTAGACCTTCTTCATTAAGAATACGGTAATCATCCAAAACGATAGCATTGTCAAAACTACCACCCAAAACTAGGTTTTGAGATTGTAGATATTCGATATCACGCATAAAGCCAAACGTACGTGCTCGAGAAATCTCACGAACAAAGCCTTTTGACGAGAAATCAAACAGCAAACGTTGCTCGTCTGATTCAATCGCTGGGTGATTAAACTCAATTTCGAAGTCCATACGGAAGCCGTTAAATGGTACAAATTCTGCCCATTTATCACCATCTTCAAAACGAACTGGCTTTTTGATGCGGATGAAGCGTTTTGGCGCATTTTGCGTTTCGATACCTGCTTGTTGTAGCAAGTATACAAATGGGCTTGCACTACCATCCATGATCGGAATTTCAGGTGCGTCTACTTCGACAACAATGTTATCGATGCCCATACCAGCAAGTGCCGCATTCAAGTGCTCAACAGTTGAAATACGCACACCTTCATCGTTTACCAATGCAGTACAAAGCATGGTGTCACGAACCGAAGCTGGATCAGCTGGAAAATCTACAGGTGGATTTACATCTGTACGACGGTAAATGATACCTGTATTTGCAGCAGCCGGGCGCAGAGTAAGTGTGACTTTACGACCAGAGTGGAGACCCACACCAGTTGTTTTCACTATTTCTTTCAGAGTACGTTGTCTGATCATCTGCTTGCCTCTCAAAAATTTGCTACAAAACACGGCCGTCTGTAACGTCGACCGTGAATGCTACCATAATTTTGAGCCATGTCAAATTTATGGGTTAAAGATTAATCAGCCTGACGACGCAAAAATGCCGGTATATCTAAATAACCACTTTCCTTTTCTTGCTTTGGAGCCGCAGAACTTTGGCTCGACGAAGCTGGAGAAGAAGGAGCAGTGTTTGTCGGCTGAGGAGTTACCTGTGGCTTCTCTTGCACTTGATTATTTTGCAAGGTCTGTGCCGGTTTTTCTTCAGCTTGCGTTGCCGCTGCTTGTTGCTGTGGTTGAGCTTGCGGCGTCGGTGCCACTTTAGCTTTACCACCCGCAACTAGCGTGATATCTGGCTTTTTCTCATTACCAATACCTGTCGCTACAACTGTTACGCGGATTTCGTCAGTCATATCAGGGTCTAGAGAAGTACCGATAACAACAGTCGCATTGTCAGAAGCGAATGCCTTCACTGTATTACCAACCGTCTCAAACTCGTCAAGACGCATATCCAGACCAGCAGTAATATTGACAAGAACACCACGAGCGCCCGCTAGATCGATGTCTTCCAGAAGTGGGCTAGAAATTGCCATTTCAGCCGCTTCTTCAGCACGGTCTTCACCTTTGGCGATGCCGCTACCCATCATTGCGTGACCCATTTCAGACATTACAGTTCTTACGTCCGCAAAGTCGACGTTGATCATGCCAGGGCGAGTAATTAGCTCAGCAATACCTTGAACGGCATTCTTAAGAACATCGTTAGCGCTTGCAAAAGCTTCTAGTAGTGTTACACCACGACCAAGTACTTTAAGTAGCTTTTCGTTTGGAATCGTGATCAAAGAGTCAACATGCTTAGACAGCTCATCGATACCTTGCTCAGCAAATGCCAAACGCTTTTTACCTTCAAAACTAAACGGTTTAGTTACTACCGCTACTGTTAGAATGCCAAGCTCTTTAGCCACTTCAGCAATAACAGGCGCTGCACCAGTACCGGTACCGCCACCCATACCAGCTGCGATAAACACCATATCGGCGCCAGTCAGGGAATCTTTAATTCGATCTCTGTCTTCGAGAGCTGCGTCACGGCCAACCTGTGGATTAGCACCTGCACCCAGACCTTTAGTGATATCACCACCGATCTGAATAACATTGCCAACGCTTGTCTTACGAAGTGCTTGCGCATCAGTGTTGACGCTGATGAATTCCACACCTTCGATGGATTCACGCACCATGTGTTCAACGGCGTTACCACCGCCGCCACCAACCCCAACGACCTTGATTACTGCATCGTCAGACATTTCCATCATCGGTTCAAACATGTGTTGTCTCCGTTTATCCTGCAACTCAGGTTAAAACTCTTTTTGTATCCAGTTACGCAATTTATCGAAAAAGCCAGTTACAGATGAGCGTTTAGGTTCATTATAATCGCTATCGTCGCTAGACTGCATGTCTCTTGCGTAATGAAGTAATCCAACTGCCGTAGAATGGTACGGCTCTTTTACATAGTCAGTTAATCCGCTGACTTCGAGCGGTTTGCCGACCCTTACTTGATTGCGGAATACGCGTTCCGCACATTCTACCACTCCGTCCATTTGCGCAGCACCGCCGGTGAGTACAACTCCCGCAGCCAGATGGTGCTTGATACCCTCTTCGCGCAATTTTGCTTGTACAGAGTCGATAGTTTGGTTAACCAGTCCCATAAGCTCAGAGTAGCGTGGCTCAATCACTTCTGACAACGTTTGACGTTGCAGGCTACGTGATGGTCGTCCACCTACGCTTGGTACATTAACCGTGTCATCCTTACTGACCAGTTCACTCAAAGCACAGCCATATTTGACTTTTATTTCTTCAGCATCGCTCACTGGCGTGCCAAAAGCAAAAGCAATATCACTGGTTACAGCATTTCCTGCGTACGAAAATACTTCTGTGTGACGTAACGCACCGCCAGTCCAGATGGCCACATCCATCGTGCCGGCACCAATATCAACCACACAAACTCCAAGCTCTCTTTCATCCTCGGTGATTACTGCATTACTAGCAGCAAGCCCAGAAAATACGAGTTGTTCTACTTTAAGGCCGCAGCGTTCTACCGCCTTAATAATGTTGCGTGCCATGTCATTATGGCATGAGATAAGGTGGACACTCACTTCCATTCTTACCCCAGATAAACCAAGCGGATTTTTGATTCCTTCTTGGTAATCAATGGTGAACTCTTGCGGGATCACATGAAGAATTCGCTGTTCATCACCGATTTTAATCGATTTTGCGGTATGGATAGCGCGATCCATGTCTTCTTGAGACACCTCTTCATCAGAAATCGTGCCCATACCTTTTTCAATTCGGCTTGCGATATGCTTACCAGACAACGAAATGAAGACTCGGCTGATCTGGCACTCTGCCATTAATTCAGCTTGATCAATTGCACGTTGTACTGATTTTACAACCGACTCCAAATCATTCACGCCACCTTTATCCATGCCGCGTGAGGGGCTACTACCTGCGCCAATAATATTAATTTGACCGTCTGGTAAAACCTCACCCACTAGAGCCGATACGGTTGCAGTGCCTATATCAAGACCAACAATAATGTTGTCATCAGCGGCCTTAGTCATCTGTACTCTCTTCTAACTCTTGTTCAGGAAACCAACCAACTGCGGCTCCTGTATCGTACCTAAGATCGATATAACTGATTCTTTGCGTGTCACTGCCAAGCTTGTTATAGAGCTTAAAAAAGCGCTCTATACGCTCAAGAAGAGACTCTTTTCCGAGCTCTAATCGAATACCGTTATCAAGGATGATTTGCCAAGCTCGTCGCTCGTTTAATACCAGAGACGATATCGCTAAACCCAATTGCTGAAACTTAGGACTCAAATCACGGTAAGTCTGTAAGACTTCCGGTCCGCTATCTTTGGGTCCGTACAGCTTCACTTTTTCTTCTTGCAACAGAGCAACATCTCCATCAAAAACGAACCCGTTTTTATCTAACAGTTCGTTGCCATTCCAAATGGCTTCTGGTTGATGCTCCGTCAAAAAAACTTTTACTGTATCCGGCCACTGCTTTCGGATTGCGGCATGCGCTACCCATGGCAGAGCTTCGACACTTTGCTGTAATACATCAATATCCTGAGACATAAATGTACCGATGTGATCAATTCGACTAAATGCAGCCTGCACATCGTCAGCTTGGACATACTCCAGTTTCCCCTGAAGTACTATTTTGGAGAGAGGTAACCTTTGGTCATCCCACATCCAACTGATCGCCGCGTACAAAACAGAACTAATTAAAGTCACAACCACAACGAAAAATAACGCACCCAAGATTTTTTCTTGGCGACCACGGTTGTTACCCGTGTTTGGTCGCTCGTCATTCAGTGCAATATTCAACAACGTCTTCGTTTCCTGACTTTTGTCGTGTACTTTTTACCCATATAATTACGCAGAGGTAAAAGTCTTGACTTTAACCTTGGGATTATACTGAGCTCTTGTAAACTATCAAACACTGATAGCAATAAATCACAATGATATTGACGCAAAATCGAGATCTGAGTCTTTATCTGTCCTTCGCATCAACAATATGTGTCAGCCAAGCATCTTGTTTATATTCAATTTAAGACCTGCCAGCTGTTTCGCCACTTTACCAATATCACCCGCACCTTGCGTTAAGATTAGGTCGCCGTCTTGTATAACGTTAGCTAAAACTGAAGGTAATTGCTCGATTTCTGGAACAAAAATCGGATCTACCTTGCCTCGGCTGCGAATTGTGCGACATAAAGCGCGCCCATCAGCACCTGCAATCGGCTTTTCACCCGCTGCGTAAACATCCAGCATGATCAATACATCCACCTGTTCAAGCACATTCGCGAAATCATCGTATAAATCACGAGTACGGCTATAACGGTGCGGTTGGAAAATCATCACCAAACGCTTGTCTTGCCAACCACTGCGTGCTGCATTAATGGTTACATCCACTTCTGTTGGATGATGGCCGTAATCATCAACAAGCATTGCATGGCCGTTGCCAGTATCAAACTCGCCAAGGTGATCAAAACGTCTTCCCGTACCTTGCGTACCAGCCATTGCCTTTAGGATCGCATCGTCTTCAATGTCATCTTCAGTAGCAACCGCAATCGCAGCAGACGCATTCAATGCATTGTGACGACCTGGAATATTCAGCGTGATATCTAAGTTAGCTCGCCCTTTACGTACTACCGTAAATTTGCCTTGCTGCCCCTCTTGACGATAATCTTCAATACGTACGTCGGCATCTTCAGAAAAACCGTAAGTTATCACTTGACGACTAATACGTGGGATTAACTCTCGAACCACAGGATCATCAATGCAAACAATTGCTTGGCCGTAAAACGGTAGATTATGAAGGAAATCGATGAAGGTTTGCTTTAAGGTTTCAAAGTCACCACCATAGGTATCCATATGATCGGCTTCGATATTGGTAACAATGCTCACCATTGGTTGCAAGTGCAGGAATGACGCGTCACTTTCATCTGCCTCTGCAATTAGAATACGACTCGAGCCTAGACGCGCATTTGTACCTGCGCTTTTCACCAAACCGCCATTCACAAACGTTGGATCAAGACCGGCTTCAGAATAGATTTGAGTGACAAGAGCGGTCGTCGTGGTTTTACCGTGTGTACCCGCAACGGCAATACCGTGACGGAATCGCATCAATTCAGCCAACATCTCTGCGCGGCGTACAATAGGGATGCGTAATTCACGTGCCGCCATCACTTCTGGGTTTTCTTCGTTGATCGCCGTTGACACAACAACCACACTTGCTTTTTCTACATTACTGGCTTGATGACCAATAAATACCGTCGCACCTTTTGATACCAAACGCTCTGTCACAGCGTTCTCTGATAGATCAGAACCTGTGATTTGGTAGCCTTCGTTCAACAGCACTTCTGCAATGCCGCTCATGCCCGCACCACCAATACCGATGAAGTGGATGGATTTCACGCGGCGCATCTCTGGCACCATTGCGCGAATCTGAGCTAAGTCTTGTGTATGTTGGATTGTCATCAATTCTATTCTCAATAATTCGGTTAACGCTTTTCGGTCAAAGCGACAATGGCTTGTGCGACAACTCGGTCAGCATTCAATTTTGCAGCGCCACGCGCTTGCTCAGCCATTGTAAGTAAAGCTTGGCGATCCAATTGTTGGATCTGCTGAGTCAGAGACTCAACGGTTAAATCTGGTTGTTCAATCATTTTCGCCGCGCCGCAATCCACCAAGTGGTCTGCATTAAGTGCTTGCTGGCGGTCTTTGTGCATGAATGGAACAAAAATAGCGCCTACACCTGCCGCCGAGACTTCAGAAACGGTTAACGCTCCAGAGCGACAAACTAAAAGGTCAGCCCATGCGTAAGCTTCTGCAACGTCATCAATGAATTCCATTACTTCTGCATTTACCACACCATTAGCTTGGTATGCTGCATTCACTTCTTCGGCGGCACCTTTGCCCGCTTGATGACGAACATAGTAATCTTCGCCCAATTTCGACATCACTTCTGGCAGAGTTTGGTTAAGAATACGTGCGCCTTGGCTGCCACCCATCACCAAAATGCGAATTGGACCTTGGCGCTCTTGCATGCGCTCAATTGGCGCTGCTAATTGAGTCACATCTTCACGAACAGGGTTCCCAACCACTTCGGCATTTGGAAAAGCGCCTGGGAAAGCCTGAAAAACCTTCTTAGCGATTTTCGATAACCATTGGTTCGTTAAACCTGCTACTGCATTTTGTTCATGCAGAACAACAGGAATGCCACTCATCCAAGCGGCAATACCGCCCGGGCCGCTAACATAACCGCCCATACCAAGCACTGCGTCTGGCTGCCAGCGTTTCATGTGAGCACGAGCCTGCATAATGGCATTGATAATTTGAAATGGTGCTGCAAGAAGACGTTTAACGCCTTGACCTCGTAACCCTTTCACTTTGATAAAGTCGATTTCAATGCCATGTTTTGGCACCAAATCCGCTTCCATTCGATCCGCCGTACCTAACCAACGGATCTCCCAACCTTGCTCTTGAAGCTGTTTTGCTACCGCCAAACCTGGGAATACGTGACCGCCAGTACCACCAGCCATCACCATCAAACGTTTATTTTGTTTCATTAGCTTGTTGTTCTGATTGTTGTTCTGATTGTTGTTGCTCGCGTTTCAAGCGGCATTCGTAATCGATACGCAGTAGTATGGACACTGCGACGGACATAATTATTAGACTAGAACCACCATAACTGATGAGTGGAAGTGTTAAACCTTTAGTTGGAACAATACCGGCGGCAGCTCCAACATTAACCAAGGTTTGAAACGCAAACCAAATACCAATTCCGAAAGCCAGATAACCTCCGAACATTTCGCCTTCTTCAAATGCACGCTTGCCGATGTAAACCGCTTTTAGCACCAAGCTAAAAATCAGCATTAAGACCAGCACTACGCCTACGAAACCAAGCTCTTCAGCAAGTACGGCAAACACAAAGTCGGTATGCGCTTCCGGTAGATATTCCAGTTTTTGAATTGAATTACCGAGACCTTGTCCGAACCATTCACCACGACCAAACGCCATCAAAGACTGAGTCAACTGATAGCCACTGCCAAATGGATCTTCCCACGGGTCAAGGAAGGAGGTTACTCGTCGCATACGGTATGGCTCGACGAGAATCAAACCTACTACAGCGCCGATACCAGCCACCATCAAGGCGAGAAACTGGGTTAGTTTTGCACCTGCGATAAAAAGCATGCCAAACAGCGTGACCAGCATCACGACGACCGTCCCCAAGTCTGGCTGACCAAGTAGTAATACTGCGAAGAAGGCAAACACCATGATTGGCTTCATAAAGCCACCAAAGAACGTTTGTCGTACTTCGTCTTGCTTTCGAACTAAGTAACCAGACATGAAGATAAACAGCGATAGCTTCGCGACTTCCGCTGGCTGAAGGTTAAACAGCCCAAGGGGAATCCAACGAGACGCACCATTAACCGACTTACCCGCCAAGAGCACGATGATCAACAGTGCGAAAGAAGCCCAAAGTAAGTAATGGCTCTTCTTAAACCACTCTTGCAAAGGCACTTGCAAAATAACAGCGGAGGTCCCTAACGCCAGCACGAGAAACGTCGCATGACGAAACATAAAGTGGAACGGCTGTTCCGTTAATCGAGAGCTGATTGGAAATGATGCAGAGGTTACCATGACCAAACCAGTCAACATCAAACCCAGTGCAATCCACACTAACTGACGATCAAACATCGCCTCTGGGGCTGGATGCTTGAGCCAATTGCCAATACTGCGTTTAACGTTACCTAAACCCACGAAGTGTGTAACCTTTAATTATGCATATTTCTGAGCAAGAGCAGCGAAAGCATCACCTCTTGCCATAAAGTTGTCGAATTGATCAAAGCTAGCACATGCAGGAGACAGCATCACCATATCACCTGGTTTTAACTGCGAAGATACTTGTTGAATCACATCTTCCATAGTGTCGAAACGTATTGCAGATTCATGCAGTGGCATAAATTCATCGCCATCAGCGCCAAAGCAACACAGTTGCAAGTTAAGCGTCGCGAAGATCGGTTTTAATGGCGAGAAGTCAGCACCTTTGCCAACACCACCAACGAGTAAGTAGAGCTTGCCTGTCGATTCCAAACCAGATAGCGCAGCCATAGTGCTGGCAATATTAGTTGCTTTAGAGTCATTCACCCATTTGACGCCTTGATTATCCGCAACCACCTGGCATCGGTGTGTCAGTCCCGTGTAATTTTTAAGTGCATTCAATGCTTTGTGATAGTTTACGTCCGCAGCTTTTAATAGCGCTAAAGCAACCAGAGCGTTAGATAAGTTGTGCTTACCAACCAACTTAAGCTCATCACTTGCGACAACTCGTTGACCGTGATCGAGCAGCCAAGTACGGTTGCCATCCACCTCGAGACCAAAGTCCTGATTGTCGCTGCCAAATGTCACCAATGGCATCTCTGCGTCTGGGAAGGTTTCTTGATCATCACGGTTCACGACTGCAAGAGCAGCATGGTTAAAAATACGCAACTTAGCTTGTCGATAGTCAGACATGCCTTGATAACGATCCATATGATCTTCAGAAAGATTCAGAAACGCAGCGGCTTTGAGCTTTAAGCTTGACGTCGTTTCTAACTGGAAGCTCGAGAGTTCGAGTACATATAGGTCTGCGTCTTGTTCTAACAAATCCAGAGCAGGCACACCGATGTTACCACCAACGCCAACATCCAAACCTGCAGCGTTAGCCATCACACCTGTGAGGTCGGTTACTGTGCTCTTACCGTTTGAGCCCGTAATCGCAATCACCGGTTTCTGCACCGCCCAAGCGAATAACTCGATATCACCTACTACTGCCGTACCTTTTGCTAATACGGCTTGGATCTCTGGTGTCGCTAGCGCAATACCAGGGTTGGTCACGATAAGATCCGCGTCAGAAAGCCAGTCTGTATTCCAACCACCACTATGCAGTTGAACATCTTCCGGCAAGCGCTCTGCACCCGGAGGATTTACGCGAGTATCAATGACTTTGACCACAAGCTGTGGCTGATTTTTTCTTAGGTGTTTAACGACAGAGAGCCCGGTAATACCGAGCCCTACGACGACAACACTATGTATGTTTTGCCAACGTTCCATATTTGATCACACTGTAAATCTTGTTCTTGGAAAGTGCGATTAACGCACTTTCAATGTCGCAAGACCAATCAGAACAAGAACCATAGAAATAATCCAGAAACGCACGATTACGCGAGGTTCTGGCCAACCTTTCAATTCGTAGTGGTGGTGAATCGGTGCCATACGAAAAATGCGCTGACCACGCAGTTTGTATGAACCCACCTGTAGAATTACCGACAGCGTTTCCATCACAAACACACCGCCCATGATCACCAACACCAACTCTTGACGAACGAGAACAGCAATAGTGCCTAACGCGCCGCCAAGCGCTAGTGAGCCGACATCACCCATGAACACTTGTGCTGGATACGTGTTAAACCACAAGAAACCAAGGCCTGCACCGACGATTGCTGTACATACGACAACCAACTCAGAAGCATGTGGTAAGTATGGAATATGAAGGTATTCAGAGAAGTTAACGTTACCGGTCGCCCATGCAATAACCGCGAAGCCTGCTGCAACAAGAACCGTTGGCATGATTGCCAAACCGTCTAGACCATCAGTCAGGTTAACCGCGTTACTTGTACCTACAATGACAAAGTAAGTCAGAATGATATACATCAAACCAAGCTGCGGCATGATGTCTTTAAAGAATGGCACCACTAGCTGAGTTGCTGCTGTGTCTTTACCGTAAGCATACAATGCGAAAGCGACGACAAACGCGATCAACGACTGCCAGAAGTACTTCCAACGCGCGATCAAGCCATCGGTATTTTTGCGTACCACTTTACGATAATCATCAACAAATCCGACCGCACCGTAGCCAAGTAAGACTGTCAGTACCGCCCATACGTAAGGGTTGGATAAGTCTGTCCATAGCAAAATCGTGATTGAGATGGCCGCTAAGATCATGATACCGCCCATTGTTGGGGTACCACGCTTACTAAAGTGAGATTCAGGACCTTCGTTACGCACTACCTGACCAATTTGCAGCATTTGCAAACGCTTGATCATGATTGGTCCCATCCATAATGACAGACCTAGAGCGGTTAATACGCTTAGGATTGCTCGAAAAGACAAGTATTCAAACAATCGGAAAAAAGACAGGTATGGCTGTAGCAGCTCGGCAAGCCAAATAATCATTAATAATACTCCTTCAAAGCAGCAGCGACTTCAAACATACGTGCACCATTCGCTCCTTTCACCAATATCGTATGGTTTTCAGGAACGGCTTGGTCTAGATGCTGCTTGATGTATTCAATCATCTCTTGGTGCGTCTCAAAATGAATGCCTTGGCAAAGATCACTGATCACCTTGGCGTCTGCACCATATGTGAGAACATGTTCAAATTTTTGTGGGGCAGCATGTTCCCCGACTTGACGATGAAGTGCAAGACTTTCCTCGCCCAATTCCGCCATATTACCTAAAATCAGCCAGCGTTGACCTGGGAAAGCGGCCAATAAATCAACTGCCGCTTTCATGGCTGGCACGCTCGCGTTGTAGCTGTCGTCAATCAATTTTATCTTTTCGCTCAGCGCTTCAACCTCGACGCGACCTTTCACTTTGTTCAAATGTTTAAGGCCAGCACGAACCTCTTCTAATGTGGCGCCCATTTGTAACGCAATAATAGAAGCAGCGATCGCATTCGCAACGTTGTGTTGACCTATAATACCCAGAGACAGTTCAATTTCTTGTGAGCTTGCTGCGATATGTAAGTCAAAGCTTGCTTCACCTGCGACGTTCAATACAATGTTAGAAGCGAAGAAGTCTGCATCAGTATTACTTTGTGAAAAAGTAATGACTTTCTTATCTGCTAACACTTCATCCCACTTGGCTTCACCATTGCTGTCTAGGTTAACAATCGCAATACCACCAGCTGAAAGGCCTTGGTAGATTTCACCTTTGGCTTGTTTCACGCCATCGATAGAACCAAAGCCTTCAAGGTGAGCGGCTGCTACATTGTTCACTAACGCGATATCTGGTTTTACTAACTGAGTCGTGTAAGCAATTTCACCTATATGGTTAGCACCAAGCTCAATCACGGCATAATCATCATCCTGCTGTGAGCGTAATAATGTCAACGGAACACCAATATCATTATTGAAGTTACCCGCCGTGAATAGCACTTTGCCTTTCAATTGCAGGATACTCGCAACCATTTCTTTTACGGTCGTTTTACCGCAACTTCCGGTGATGGCAACGGTAGGTGTTTGGCATGCTTGATGCACCCAAGAAGCAAATTCACCCAATGCAAGTTTGGTATCCGACACCACAATTTGCGGCACATTCACATCTAAGCGTTTTTCCACGAGTAAAGCACCGGCACCTGCATCTACCGCTTGTTGGCAAAAGTTGTGCGCATCAAAGCGCTCCCCTACTAACGCCACAAATAGAGCCCCACGCTCAATCGCTCGTGTATCAGTAGAAACCGCGTCGATAAGTAGATCGTCGCCGAATCGCTCGCCACGTGTGATGTCTGCAATTTGAGATAACGTTACTTTGATCATGAGGTCAATCCTAAAAGTTGCATTGCGGACTCGCGGTCGGAGTAATGAATCGTTTCGCCATTACGAATCTGATAATCTTCATGACCCTTCCCAGCTAACAAGATAATGTCGTTTGGCGAAGCATTTTCAATGGCATAAGACAGTGCTTTGAAGCGGTCATGCTGAACAATCGCTTCAGCAGGTTTTGACAGCCCAGCTAACATGTCTTTCACAATCTGAACCGGGTCTTCGCTGCGTGGGTTATCGTCAGTCAACACCACTCTGTCGCCTAGACGCTCTGCAATTTCCGCCATCATTGGGCGCTTACCTGCATCGCGATCACCACCGCAGCCAAAAATAGCCCACAGCTGGCCTTCACAATGAACTCGTAAAGCTTGCAGCGCTTTTTCTAAAGCATCAGGAGTATGGGCATAATCAACCACGACTTTGGCACGATCCTCAGTTTGGAATAACTCCATTCGGCCGAGTACAGGTTGCAGTTGACCTGCGGTTTCGAGTAACGCTTGTTTCTCTTTACCTAAGCTTAATAAGGTCGCAAAAGCGAGCATTAAGTTGGTTGCATTAAACTCACCAATCAATGGCGCGTGCAATTCACCTGAGCCAAATTTACCATCGAACTTAATAGTAATCCCTGACTCCGCGTAACTGACTTCCGTCGCCCAAATTGCGCTTTCAAATTCAGTATTCGGTTTGAGCGAAACAGCGACCGCATTACTTAACTGCGACGCCCATTGATGACCTACTTCATCATCAACATTGATAATGGCACGTTCACATTGGTGTTGCGTGAACAACCCAAGCTTTGCATTGGCATACTCTTCCATCGTGCCATGGTAATCAAGATGGTCACGACTTAAGTTAGTAAACACGCTCGCCGCAAATGATAATGCTTTGACACGACCTTGCGTCAGGCCATGGGAAGATACTTCTAGCGCGGTGTATGTGGCTTGTTGATTTGCGAGAGAGGAGAGCGTTTTCTGAATTTCAACGGCATTCCCCGTTGTATTCGCAGCTTGTTGCAAGTTATTGAGGAAGCCATTTCCTGTTGTTCCCATTACCGCCGCTTTATGGTCAAGCAGTTCTAGCCATTGCGCTATTAACTGGGTAATGGTGGTTTTGCCGTTGGTGCCGGTGACACCAATCAAATCCATATCAGGGTAAGCATAAAGCTTTCCAGCAATTGCGGATAAACGTTGGTCCAACCTATCAATGTAAATGACGGGAACATCATCAATGATTTCCACCGTACCATGTGTTTTGACATCGCAGGCTTGCGCCAGGGCTGCATTTGCACCTTGCTCAATTGCAGAGGCAATGAATTTACGCCCATCCACAACATGGCCAATCACTGCTACAAACGTGGTTCCAGGTTGAACTCTTCGGCTGTCGAGCTCCAATTCAGAAACAAGAACGGACGATAAGCTAGGGCAATCCACCCAAGGGGAAAGCAGCACGTCCATACTGATGGCTTTAGTCATATTTGTTCTCCGAGCTTTGGCTCAGGTTTTCTTAATTTTGTTTGCTCAGTAAACCACAGGGCTTACTGTTGGAATTTGTTTTCGTCAGGTGCAACATTGAGTATTTGTAGCGCGCCTTTCATGATTTCAGAGAAGACAGGAGACGCTACCGAACCACCATAGTAGTCATCGCCTTGAGGCTCGTTTACGATCACTACTAAAGCAATTCGCGGATCGCTAACCGGAGCAAGCCCAGCCGTGTAGGTGATGTACTCGTCGCTGTACCCACCGGCAGAAGCTTTACGTGATGTACCCGTTTTCGCTCCTACTCGATAACCAGGAACTGCCGCTCTGCGAGCCGAGCCCCCTTTTTGAGTTACGGTTTCCAACATGTCTAATACTTGACGCGCATACTTCGCACTCACCACTTGACGTGACATGTCATGATCATTGCTTTCAATAATATGAATAGGCTCGTATTTGCCAAGGTTTCCAAGCGTCGCATAAGCATGGGCTAGCTGGATTGGTGTAATTGATAGACCGTAACCAAACGCAATCGTGGCGCGTTCAATTGGCGACCAACGAGTTCGTGTAGGAAAAATACCCGTCACTTCCCCAACTAGGTTTAGGCCAGAAAGCTCACCAAAACCCACTGAACTGTACAGCCCAAGAAGCGCCTCTACCGGCATTTGCATTGCTAGCTTCGTCACACCGATATTACTCGACTTTTTAAGGATCGTGGTCAAGCTCGCTTTGCCTACGCGAGAGACATCTCTGACTCGACTACCACCTAAACGTAGGACACCATTACCGGTATCTACGATGGTATCTTTATCGGCTATCCCATTTTCTAAGGCGGCTAAAATAACGAAAGGCTTAATGGTCGAACCAGGCTCCATTGAGTCCGTGATCACTCGGTTACGCATTTGATAGCTTTGCCAATCGCTACGATTGTTAGGGTTGTAAGAAGGAGCATTAACCATGGCCAATACGGCGCCCGTTTTTACATCCAACATGACAACGGAACCTGAAGTGGCGCGGTGGTCCGCAACGGCTTGCTTAATCGCACGATACGCAATCGCCTGTAGGCGCTGATCGATGGTTAACTGAAGTGATTTACCTTCTTGCTTGTCTTGCCAAGCAATGTTTTCCACAACACGACCATAACGGTCTTTACGAATAGTTTTCTTACCCGCCGCGCCAGTGAGCCATTCATCGTAGCTACGCTCCACACCTTCTAGGCCATGCCCGTCAATGCCTGTTACACCGACTAAGTGAGCACTAACCTCACCTGCAGGATAATAACGACGAGATTCCGACTTAAGGCCAACACCTGGCAGCTTTAGCTCACGAATATAGTTCGCCATGGCCGGACTGACCTGGCGCTGCAAGTAGATAAAGCGGCGTTTTTCATTGCGCTTGATTTTGTCTATTAACCCTTGTCGGTCAATACCAAGAACATCCGCTAATGCATGCCAACTTTTGGTCTGGCTTAACGCGTTTTCTTTAAATATCGTGGCAGGATCTGCCCAAACCGCCTCAACCGGTACACTGACAGCAAGCGGCTCACCATTTCGATCCGAAATAATACCGCGAGCAGAAGGAATGGATTTAACACGAACCGAACGTAGGTCACCTTGTTTAATCAGGTTATCTGGCTCAATGATTTGGATGTAGGCTACGCGTGCCACCAAAAGGGCAAATGCACAAAAAACAAAAAACAGTAATAGATGGAAGCGCCAACGAATCAAGAAAGATTCTTCGACCGCCACTTTCACTGCTTTGTTATCGGTTTTCTTATCCCCCGTAGCCGCTTTCTCTTTTGCTACAGGTTTACGCTTATTGGCTTGTTTCGTGTTGGATTTTTTTCTAATCATTTGAGCGTGACAACCACTTCTTTATCGCCATCAGGTCGTTTCATTTCAAGTTCTTTTTTGGCAAGGTCTTGAACACGACTGTGTTCCGCGAGGGCAGTTTCTTCCAACATTAAGTTACGCCATTCGCTATCTAATCGTTCTCGTTCAACCAACGTATGGTCTTTCTCGGTGATCGCTTGACGCGCATGGTGGGTAGCAAATACCACTCCCATTGCCGATGCCACGATCAATAGCAACAACAGTAATGGCCAGCGACCAACAGTGAGGAGATCCGTTG
>NZ_JADDYG010000164.1:23384-50704 GCF_015163535.1 Vibrio sp. OPT46
CAATCAACTTAGCAAGATTAGGAGTGGATTTCGTCATAATAATTAAAGCTTTTCTGCAATTCTTAACACAGAGCTGCGCGAACGAGGGTTCATTTCAATTTCTTGTTTGCTTGGTTTAATCGCTTTGCTCACCGCTTTCATATTCGCACTACCAAGAGCACGAATTTGCTCTTCCGTCATTGGAATACCGTGTGGCACTTCAGGCCCTTTGCTCTCTTTACGGATAAAACGTTTGACCATACGGTCTTCCAGAGAGTGGAAGCTAATCACAGATAAACGGCCTTCAGGAGCAAGAATGCTCGCCGCGCCTTTAAGTGCCGTATCAATTTCTTCTAACTCACTGTTGATGTAAATACGAAAAGCCTGGAAAGCACGAGTCGCAGGGTGTTTTTTCTCTTTAAAACTTTTCGGTGCGGCATCTGAAATCAATTTTGCCAGCTGACCAGTGCGAACCATTGGCTCATTTTCTTCATCTTCACGGTAGGCAACAATCGCTTTTGCAATACGGCGCGCATGTTTATCTTCCCCAAACTCGCGAATGACCCAAGTGATATCATCGAGGTCTGCTTCCATCAACCATTGAGATACTGGAACACCTGATGTCGGGTCCATACGCATATCTAGCGGACCGTCTTTCATAAAGCTAAAGCCACGCTCTGCGTCGTCTAACTGAGGAGAAGAAACGCCTAAATCCAGAAGAACACCATCCACTTTTCCAACTAGCCCATACTCTTCAGCATACTCAGCAATACCAGAAAATGGACCATGAATAATGGTGAAGCGAGGGTCATTGATTTTGCCTGCCTCAGCGATCGCTTGAGGGTCACGGTCGATACTGTACAGTCGGCCATTTTCACCGAGTTTAGATAGAATTGTCCGGCTGTGACCGCCACGGCCAAATGTTCCATCAATATAGACGCCGTCTGGTTTGATAGCTAAGCCATCAATGGATTCATTTAATAACACGGAAATATGTTGGAAGGTTTCGGTCATAGCTTTCTCGTTGAATGATCTTGAAGCGATTCTTTAGTGTACTGATTTCCTACATCATCGCCACCACAAGTCTAAAGTTAGACGTGATTTACGCCAAGTTTATTGGTAATGACATAGTTTGCGTCAATTAAATGCAAAAAACCCATCACTACCGAAGTAGAGATGGGTCTCGAATAGGTGGAGCCGACACATAAGCCGGGTTCTGTTCCGCTTGCACGGCGGTAGCCATTCGTCTAGGCCAGCAATCACTCACTGGCTCGAGCAACCTACCCGCCTCCTTACGCGAGCAACGCAATGTGGAGGCCTATTTGGTCTTGCTTCAGGTGGAGTTTACCCTGCTACGAACTATTGCTAGTCGTCCGGTGCGCTCTTACCGCACCCTTTCACCCTTACCTGTACCCTTACGGGCCATCGGCGGTCTTCTCTCTGCTGCACTTGTCGTAGGCTTGCGCCCCCCAGGCGTTACCTGGCACCTTGCTCTATGAAGCCCGGACTTTCCTCCCCTTTGTCAGTCTCCCGAAGGACGTCAACGTCAGTCTCCCAAAGGGACTTCGACGTCAGTCTCCCGAAGGACATCAACAAAGCAGCGACTACCCAGTCAGCTCCGAGGGCGGATTGTATAGAGTTCTCACTTCAGAGTCTAGTTAGATCACAGATATGATGAAATGAATGCACTAAGTGATGACTTTTTAGTCAACGTGCCAAAAATAGATAATAAAAAGGCCGATGCCTAAACATCAGCCCTCATTGACCATTTATCTCGCTAGCGGCACTTAGTCTAAGTTTTCTAAGCCCCATTTATATAGCGCATTCTTCTTCAAGTTATGTATTTCTGCCACCAAAGCAGCTGCTTTTTTCAAAGGCAGCTCTTTGGTCAAAATCCCTAACGTGCGTAAAGCATCTTCAGGTAGTGAGTCGTCTGTTGTTTCACGATGGCCATGTACCAACAATACCATTTCACCACGCTGTTGGTTATCGTCACTTTTCACCCATTCAATCAGCTCACCTAACGGCATGCCTTGAATGGTTTCAAAGGTTTTTGTTAGCTCTCTTGCCAACACAACTTCTCTATCTGGGCCAAGAACGTCTAACATGTCTTGTAGAGAGTCTAAAATACGGTGCGGTGACTCGTAAAAAATACACGTACGCTCTACCGAAGCAATCTCTAGGAATTTATCCTTACGACCTTTGCTTTTCGGTGGTAAAAAACCTTCGAAGCTAAAGCGATCCGATGGCAAGCCAGAGGCACTTAACGCCGTAATGACCGCACAAGCACCTGGAAGAGGCACAACTCTAACGCCCGCTTGACGACATTTTGTCACCAAATGGTATCCTGGGTCGCTGATAAGTGGCGTACCAGCGTCAGAAACTAATGCGATAGACTGACCGGAAAGCAGCTTTTCTACCAAAACTTGTGCTTTTTGCTGCTCATTGTGGTCGTGTAGAGCAAAAGTTTTGGTTTGAATATTGAAGTGAGACAGTAATTTGCCCGTATGTCGAGTATCCTCAGCGGCAATGATGTCCACAGTCGACAGAATTTCGATAGCACGTTGGGTGATATCCGCTAAATTTCCGATTGGAGTCGGTACGATATAGAGAGTTGGCCCCTCATTCGGCAACTTATTTTTATCTGTCATTTGTTTACCATCACTTCAACGATTAATATAGAGACAATTTTGTACAAAATTATAGAGAACTCACGGCAATGATTAACCATAAGAGACTCAGTGTACCACGCATACTTACTCCTGTTGCACTAGCAATTACGCTCGCCGCCTGTTCTTCAGGTCCAAGACAGCCTGATGGCGTTGATGTAACACTTGAGCCTACTCAGTCTGTTCAGAACTATATGATCCAAGCTGATAGCACGGAAGGCAGTTTACAAAATGACTGGTTGATCATGGCAACCAAAGCCGCGATTCAAGCAAACCAGTTTGATCAAGCAGAAATGTTGATCAAGCGCCTGGCTCGTCAACAGTTAACCGAAGTTCAGCAAGCAGAGTGGCAACTAGCGCGTGCGACCATACAGCAAAAACAGGGTAATTACTCTCAGTTGCTGCAATTGTTGAATTTTAAACCTTGGTGGAAGTTGCCAAATGAGCAATGGAAAGACTATTACTTGATGCGTGCCGACGCTTATCAAGGTCTTAACCAAGCGTTTGAGGCAAACCGCCAACTGGTTGCATTTGGCCAATATGCATCGTCCGCGGAGCAGAGAGAGATTTCTAGCCGTATTTGGATGAACTTTGGCAGCTACTCCGAGTACGAACTGACCTCATTAGAAACAGAGCCAAATGAAGATGTTTTGGATGGTTGGCTACAACTCGCTATTTATGCGAAAACGCTGTCGGGCAACTTATCCCAACTAAAAAATACCCTAGAACGCTGGTTAAACGAGAACCCATCGCACCCAGCCGCTATCTACACACCAGAAGAGATTCAAAACATTCTCTCTCTAGACATCGTTAAACCAAACAACACCGCTTTGTTACTGCCGCTTACTGGTAAGTTCTCGCCACAAGCGCAATTAATTCGTGATGGTTTTGTGTTTGCTATGATGAATGATCGTAACCGTGATCCAAGCGCTACCCTCACGGTAATAGACACTAATGCGTATAACGCCGACCAAATTAAACAACGTTTGATCAATGAAAACATCGACTTTGTTGTTGGTCCCCTAGAAAAAGAAAACGTTGAGCTATTGCACACAACCATGGATGGCTCAGAAAATGGTCCTACGATTCCAGCCCTTGCGCTAAATATTCCCGAAGATGTGCAACCAGATAGCAATATTTGCTACTTGGCATTATCACCAGAACAAGAAGCCGCACAGGCAGCGAAACACTTGTTCAGCGAAGGCTATAACTTCCCTCTGATTCTGGCACCAAAGGGCAGCTTTGGTGAGCGTGTAACTGAAGCGTTCAACAAAGAATGGCGCAAGTACAGCTCTAATAAAGTCGCAGCAAGTTATTTTGGTGACAAGCGCCAACTTCAAAAAGACATCAATGAAGTATTTGGTCTGCAAGAAAGCAAACAACGTATTGCTCAGATGCAATCACTAATGCGTATCAAGCTTGAAACACAGCCACGTAGCCGTCGTGATGTCGATGCGGTTTATATTGTTGCTAGAAGCACGGAACTGACTTTGATCAAGCCGTTTATTGAGGTAGCGATTAACCCAGACGCCAAAGCGCCACAAATTTTCTCTAGCTCGCGTAGCAACAGTGGCGGCGCGACTTACGAAGATCTAACAGGCATCATCTACAGCGATATTCCATTACTGATTGACCCAGACCCTAGCGTGACCGCTGAAATGAACGAGCTGTGGTCAGAGCAATCTAACATGGAAAAACGTTTGAAAGCACTGGGTATGGATGCGTATAAATTGATTGGGGAGCTGCCACAAATGAAGGTCGTTCCGGGCTACTCAGTTGGCGGCCAAACCGGTATTTTAAGTATCGACAATAATTGTGTTGTACAGCGTGAGCTAAGCTGGGCTGAGCGTGGGGCTCTTTAGCAAGCGACAAATCGGAAATCAATATGAAGCTCTGGCGAAGCAGTATTTACAACGCCAGGGCTTGAACTTTATTGAACAAAATTTTCTGACTAAGGTCGGTGAGATTGATTTAATCTTCCAACAAGGTGAAACTATTGTGTTTGTTGAAGTCAAATACCGTAAGAACAATCACTTTGGCTCGGCAGCAGAAATGGTGACGCACGCTAAAATGCGCAAGCTAGTCAAAACCGCACAAGTTTGGCTTAGCCAACAAAAGCGCTTAAAACACAATATCGATTATCGATTTGATGTCATCGCCATTCATGATAATGGGCGAGATATCAACTGGATAGAAAACGCAATCTCTGAAGGATAAGCGATGCTAGACAGCATTAAAGACAGCTTTACAGAAAGTATTCAAATTCAAATCGCAGCAGCAGAGGCGCTGCCTGATGCCATTACTCATGCAGCTCAAGCGATGGTGTCGAGCCTGCTTAATGGCAATAAAATTTTATGTTGTGGTAATGGCGGCAGTGCTTCAAACGCTCAACAATTTGTTTCTTGTCTTTTAAACCGTTTTGAAACTGAGCGCCCTAGCTTACCAGCAATGGCCTTAACCGCCGATAATACCACCCTAACCGCAGTGGCCAACGATTACCACTACCAGGAAATCTTCTCAAAACAGGTACGAGCGTTTGGTCAACCAGGCGACATTTTGCTTGCCATGTCGACTAGCGGTAACAGTAAAAATATTATCAAAGCGATGGAAGCAGCCGTAACTCGAGACATGACGATTATCGCGCTAACAGGAAAAGATGGCGGAGAGATGGCAGGACTGCTCGGTGAGAACGACGTCGAAATTCGTATTCCATCACACCGCACTGCACGTATTCACGAAGTACATATGGTAACACTCCATTGTCTTTGTGATCTTATTGACCAGGTGCTTTTCCCTGCTCACGAAGAGTAACCAAGACTGAGAGTCAGAATTATGATACGTAGCCTCGTTATCTTATTAACAGCATTGAGTTTAAGTGGTTGCGCAGGTTTGTTTATCGCAGGTGCAGCAACCACAGCGAATATTGTCACGGACACACGCACGACAAAACAAATCTGGCAGGACAATAACATCGAATTCGAAGTTGCGGCGATCGGCAATAAAGCACCGTTTAAAGGTGAAGTTCGTGTCGTTGCCAGTTCATATAATGGGACTGTAGTCCTTATGGGACAAGCTCCGACACAAGACCTTATCCTTGCTTTAGAGCGAAGGGCTCGAGAAGTTAGTGGTGTAAAAGTCATACACAATCAAATCAAACAAAAAGAGCCACTCACTGTTACCCAGATTAGCAATGACAGCTGGATCACAACCAAAGTAAAGTCAGCTTTGCTTACTGATTCTGAGCTTAATGGTGTTAAGGTTAAAGTGATCACCGAAGATGGCGACGTTTTTCTGTTTGGTTATGTCACGCCAGAGCAAGGCGATCGAGCGACAGAAATCGCGCGTAATATCTCAGGCGTAAAACAAGTCATTAAAGGGTTCCAATACGGCGAAATGGAGCCTGTTGAAGTAGACTTACCGAGTGACGGTGTACAAACAATAGAAAGTGAGGCAAGTACAGAAAGTGAAGAGAACGTCGAAGTCTTTACGATTAGTGAGTAATTTCCAAAGTCTGGCTTGAAATCATCTTCAACAAGTTAAAAAGAAAAAAGCAGCGTTACGCTGCTTTTTTATTATTTAATCACTCTTAAGCTTGGTTTGCCTTTTGGTCGAGGAGCATCGTCCTCTTCGGCATCTGAATCAGAAACTAACTCAGAAGGCTCATCGCTAACCGTTGTGAACGATGGGGATGATTCTTCCTCGGTCATCGCTTCTTCTTCGATGTGAGTGTACGCTTCTTCTGGTTCAAACATAGTACCAGCACCATTCTCACGTGCATAAATAGCTTGAACAGCATACACAGGCACGATCACTGAGTGCGGACGACCGCTAAAGCGAGCATGGAAGGTAATCGCATCATTACCTAACTCAAGATTACCCACTGCACGTGGCGCAATATTCAAAATAATTTGACCATCTTGAATAAATTCAACCGGGACACGCACCCCTGGCATTGTTGCATCCACAACCAAGTGAGGAGTCAAGTCATTGTCTACTAACCAGTCGTAAAATGCGCGAAGCATATACGGGCGGCGAGCAGTCATTTTTGCAATATCCATAACGTGTTTTAAATCGCTTAGCGAACTAGGCGCATTTCACGTTCAGCTTCAGTCAAAGAAGCAAGGAACGAATCACGTTCAAATACGCGGTTCATGTATACCTTGATTTCTTTTGAACCAGGGCCAACAAGATCGATACCAAGTTGAGGCAAACGCCACAATAGTGGAGCTAGGTAACAATCGATCAAGCTGAATTCTTCGCTCATGAAGTACTCATATTCAGCAAAAATTGGCGCTAACGTCAGAAGATCATTACGCAGCTTTGTGCGTGCTTTTTCTGATTCTTCCGCATTACCTTTCATCACTTTTTCAGCGAGTGAATACCAGTTGCGTTCGATACGGTACATCATCAAGCGGCTGTTGCCACGAGCAACAGGGTAAACCGGCATTAGAGGTGGATGAGGGAAACGCTCGTCCAAGTACTCCATGATGATTTTTGAATCGTAAAGAGCTAGCTCACGGTCAACAAGAGTTGGCACTGATTTATATGGGTTTAGCTCAACAAGCTCAGCAGGAAGGTTTGCTTCGTCAACAAGCTCAACTTCAACACTTACGCCTTTTTCAGCTAGTACAATGCGAACCTGATGGCTATACAAATCTGATGCACTTGAGAAAAGAGTCATCACAGAACGTTTATTGGCAGCTACAGCCATGGAGCCCTCCAGTACACTTACAAATAAAAACAATGGAGGCTAAGCCTCCATTGTACATCAATTAAAATTGGGAATTAGCACGGTATTTTAGCACAATTAATGCACATCGCGCCAATACTCTTTCTTGAGCATCACAACAACGATGGTTAGAAGCACTAAGAAGCCCATTACCCACCAGCCTAGAGCGTGACGCTCAAGCTGCACTGGGTCACCTGAATAAACTAAGAAGTTAACGAGATCGCCAACCGCTTTGTCATATTCGCCTTCACTCAGCTCACCCGTGCCATCGGTTTCAGTACCAACAACAACTTGTACTTCTTCGCCATCTACGATTTTCGTATCGTAAATCGGCGTCGGGATGCCCTGTAGCTCTTCAAGCACATGCGGCATACCAACACTCGGGAAGACGATATTGTTCACGCCGAATGGACGAGATGGATCAACATAGAAAGAGCGTAAGTAAGTGTATAACCAATCAGCACCACGAACTCGTGCAACCAACGTAAGATCTGGTGGTGGAGCACCAAACCAGTTTGCAGCTTGCTTCGGTGGCATAGCATTGACCATTAGATCACCGATTTTCGCTTCAGGATTGAAAATCAGGTTTTCTTTCATTAAGTCTGTTGGAATTTCCAAGTCTGTTGCTACACGCTCGTAACGCTGGTATTGCGTAGAGTGACAAGCAAAACAGTAGTTCATGAACAACTTCGCGCCGTTTTGTAGCGAAGCTTTATCCGTAAGGTCAACATTCGCTTTATCCAGCGGAACATTGGCCCCAGCTGCCATCGCTAGTGATGGCAACATAGCAAATAGAATTACAATCCACTTCTTCATTTGAATGTCACCCTCTCTGGTAATGGTTTGGTTGCTTCATTTTTGCTGTAGAAGAACAGCAACACAAAGAACATGAAGTAACACAAGCTAAAGATCTGAGATAGTAGTGTGTACGTTGGTGTTGCAGGTAACGCACCTAAAATACCCAGAGCGATAAAGGCGATAGTGAACTGTACAATATTCAATAGATGAAGTTTGCTACGGTAACGGTATGAACGAACTTTACAACGATCCAACCAAGGTAGAACAAACAGCACTGCAATTGACGCACCCATTAGGATAACACCTAATAGTTTGTCTGGAACCGCACGTAGGATTGCGTAGAACGGCGTGAAGTACCATACCGGAGCAATATGCTCTGGTGTCTTCAGTGGGTTTGCAGCTTCAAAGTTAGGCGGCTCAAG
The DNA here is from genome assembly GCF_015163535.1 of Vibrio sp. OPT46. NCBI lineage: Bacteria > Pseudomonadati > Pseudomonadota > Gammaproteobacteria > Vibrionales > Vibrionaceae > Vibrio > Vibrio sp. OPT46. The sequence continues at coordinate 31,982 of NZ_JADDYG010000164.1, forward strand.
GAAATACCCACCCATTTCTGGGTTAAAGAACAGCACGTAACAGAAGAAGAACAAGAAACCAGCAACACCGACCAAGTCCTTAACCGTGCCGTACGGATGGAAAGGAATAGAATCAATGATGTCATATTTCTTCGTGTAGTAATCGTGGAACTTGAATTGCGTTTTGTAATCGTCGCCCATTGAGCCTTTTGGCAGCTTAGTTTCGATACCATCCGGGTTGTTTGAGCCTACTTCGTGCAGCGCCAATACGTGCAGAACAACAAGAAGAAGCAAAACGATAGGCAGTGCAATAACGTGTAGTGCGAAGAAACGGTTTAGCGTTGCACCAGAGATGATGTAGTCACCACGAATCCAAAGCGTTAGGTCATCACCGATAACAGGAATAGCACCAAACAGGGAAATGATTACCTGCGCACCCCAGTATGACATCTGACCCCATGGAAGTAGGTAACCCATGAACGCTTCAGCCATGAGAACAAGGAAGATCAACATACCGAAGATCCACAATAGTTCACGAGGTTTTTGGTATGAACCGTAGATCAAACCACGGAACATGTGAAGATACACAACAACGAAAAACGCTGACGCGCCAGTGGAATGCATGTAACGCAGAAGCCAACCGTACTCTACATCACGCATAATGTATTCGATAGACGCAAATGCACCGTCACCTGAAGGAACATAGTTCATCGTTAGCCAAATACCCGTTAGGATTTGGTTAACAAGAACCAGCATCGCCAGAGAACCGAAAAGGTACCAAAAGTTGAAGTTCTTAGGCATTGGGTATTCAGACAAATGCTTTTTATAAGCATTCATTGCAGGAATACGCTTTTCAACCCAATCTAACATTGCTTGCATTATGCATCTCCCTCATCAACACCCACAATGAGCTTTGTATCGCTCAAATACATGTGCTTAGGAACGACAAGGTTCAACGGAGCAGGTACTCCTTGGAACACTCGACCAGCCATGTCGAACTTAGAACCATGACAAGGACAGAAGAAGCCAGATCTTACGCCCTGCACCTGCTCTGAGAAAGAGTCAGGTAGATAGGTTGGTGAACAACCTAAGTGGGTACAGAAACCAACTGCGACGAAAAACTCTTCCTTAATCGAACGAAACTCATTCTGAGCGTACTCAGGCTGCTGCTCCATTTCAGATTGTGGATCGCGAAGCTTATCACCGATCGATTTTAAGTTATCCAGAACGCTTTGAGTGCGGCGAACAATCCATACAGGTTTTCCCTGCCACTCAACACGAACCAGCTGACCTGGTTCAATTTTACTTATATCCACTTCCACCGGTGCGCCCGCCGCTTTGGCTTTAGCACTCGGATTCCATGATTTGATAAAAGGCACGGCGACGGCGACTGCCCCTAACCCACCAACAACTGCCGTTGTAGCGGTTAGAAAACGCCTGCGACCGTTATTTAAAGGCGCGTTGCTCATCCAAACATTCTCCCATTTGCTCCCTTTGGATCGTTATTATTCCGCTTATAAGAGCATGGCTAACAAATAATGAATTTAGTTCTATTTATTGGAGGGAAATGATAAAGAAAACCCTACTTTTTGACAAGATAAAGCTACCTTTTTGTAACATTTGTGAGGCAAATCGCTCGCGTCGTCACAAAAGCGGCAGAATTATAAAAAATTGATGTGATTTGTAACAAGAAAGCACCACATAGAAGCCCCGCTGAAAGCAGATAAAACCTTTTATCTTGGTAGTTTTCAGTTAATTACACAGAGAAATATTTCGTATTACGCGTTCAGCTTACTGTGTTTATATTTTCAATTTTGTAGCACGCAGAATGCTCAAAAAGGAGCGTAAGTCATTTTAAAACATGTTACAGGAAGAATAAGATACAAAGACATTCTTGCTGATGAATACATCTATGCTGCATCGCAAGAGAAAGCGTGGTGAGTCGCGATTAAATAAGGCACACATATAAAACGGCACTGGCAACCTTTCGACGAAGAGGACGAATAAGAAGGCCTGCTCGGAGTGTGATGATAAGTGAAGGCTGTTCGTTGCTTTAAATACAAAAAAGCCCGGCATAGAGCCGAGCTTTTGGTACATAGTTTCCAGAGTAACTCTGAAAAGCATAATTCCCGATAAGAGGAAATTAACGCTTAGAGAACTGTGGACGACGACGTGCTTTACGTAGACCAACTTTCTTACGTTCAACGCAACGAGCGTCACGAGTAACGTAGCCAGCTGCGCGTAGAGCAGGACGTAGAGACTCATCGTATTCCATAAGCGCGCGAGTGATACCGTGACGGATAGCACCAGCTTGACCAGAAATACCGCCGCCTTTAACTGTTACGTAAAGGTCTAGCTTTTCAGTTAGTTCAACTAGCTCTAGAGGTTGTTGTACAACCATACGTGCTGTTGGACGACCGAAGTATTCGTCAAGGTTACGCTTGTTTACTACAATGTTACCGCTGCCTGGTTTAATGAAAACACGTGCAGCTGAGCTTTTGCGACGGCCAGTGCCGTAGTATTGATTCTCTGCCATTTTCGAAATCCCCAATTAGATGTCTAGTACTTGTGGTTGTTGAGCAACATGGTTGTGCTCAGCGCCCGCGTAAACTTTTAGCTTACGGTACATAGCACGGCCTAGAGGACCACGTGGAAGCATGCCTTTAACTGCAAGCTCAAGAGCCATCTCAGGTTTACGATCGATCAACTTTTCAAAAGTGATAGATTTTAGACCACCTGGGAATTCAGAGTGACGGTAGTACACTTTGTTCTTAGCTTTGTTACCAGTTACAGCAACTTTCTCAGCGTTGATAACGATGATGTAATCACCAGTGTCAACGTGAGGAGTGTATTCAGCTTTATGTTTGCCACGTAGGCGAGATGCAATTTCACTTGCTAGACGGCCAAGAGTTTTACCTTCAGCGTCTACAACGTACCAGTCGCGTTTTACAGTTTCTGGTTTAGCAACGAAAGTTTTCATGCTAACAATAACCCGTTAATTAAATTTTAAACTTTAAAGGAACACCCAATAGTGCTCCCACACTGTCTAAGAGCCCAGTCATCACCCCTTCGAGTCGTTGGTACTCTCGACCTTCAATTTCGAAATAACTTCGATAATCAGGTCTGCAGTAACGGTGGGTCGCAGGATTATAGAGAAGAGCGAAGAAAAAATCACCTTTTTTTGCGCCAAATCACTAATTTTTTCTTCACTTTTTTAAGACCCCATTGGATCTAGGCCAAATGTTCACGCGCGAGATACTCATGACTTTGCATCTCAGTAAGCCGAGACAAACAGCGCTTAAATTCGAACTCTAACTGCCCGTCAGCATATAAATCGGCCATTGGCACTTCAGCAGAAATAATCAACTTAACATTGCGCTCGTAAAACTCATCGACCAGCGCGATAAAGCGTCTCGCCGCATCATCTATTTTTCGGTTCATTTGTTGAACATCTGCCAGTAATACCGTGTGGTAAATACGAGACAATTCAATGTAGTCATTTTGACTGCGAGCAGTTTGACACAACTGAGCAAACGACGCATGCAGCACCCCATCGCTTGCTTCAATCACCGCTAGTTGACGGTGGTTAACTTCGATTTGATGAGCAACAAACTGACGCTCTCCAGTCAGCTGCTGATAATATTTGTTAAGGTTTATGCTAGCCTGCTCATCAAGCGGGTAATGGTATATTTCAGCCTGTTCTAACGTTCTTAAGCGATAATCAACGCCACTATCGACATTCAACACTTCACAACGTGCCAAAATCATATCGATCGCGGGCAAAAAGCGCGCTCTTTGCAAACCGTTACGATATAAGTTCTGCGGCTCAATGTTTGAAGTCGCGACTAGGATCATCTGCCGCTTGAACATTTCTTGAAGTAGCGTTGCAAGGATCATCGCATCAGTAATGTCGGAAACAAAAAATTCATCAAAGCAAACCACATCGGCTTCTTCTTTAAATTTATCCGCCACTTTTGATAGCGGATTTTCGACATCACCTAACAGCTTCAACTCATCATGTACTCGATACATAAATCGATGGAAGTGGACGCGCATTTTTCTTTGGGTCGGTAAAGCATCAAAAAATGCGTCCATAAGGTAGGTTTTACCGCGACCTACCCCACCCCAAAAGTAAAGGCCTTTTGGTGGTTCAGGCTTGTCGATTTTTTTCCCCATTAGCTTTTGCCATTTGGAAAGCTGAGGCACAGGCGCTGACTGAAATTCAACGATAGCATGGTAAAGCTTGTCTAATGCAACGACCGCTTGATACTGAGCTTCATCACGCTGAAACCCGTGTTCTGCTATGTCTTTTTGATATTGTTGTAGTGGTGTCATCGTATTAAGTCGTATAGAGGTATAGAGAAAAGGGTTACCTCGGGGTCAACTTTGAGAATAGAGAGAAGTAGTTATCAGTCCCCGAAGACATACTGCTATTTTTCTTTATCGGCTGTTCAAGCCATAGTAACATGGACGAGCACCGCGTGTAACTAAGTAGTAAAAGACTTGTTAAAACAACTATAAGGAGCAGTTATGCCTTGGATTTATGCCATTGTGGGTTTGCTGGTCGGTACAATCGTAGGCGTAGTCATTAGTAGACTAACCACCCCTGAATACAAGAAACAAAAGTCTGTGCAGAAAGAACTTGAAGCGGCCAAGTTTGAATTAGAGCAACAACGTCAAGAGCTCGTCGATCATTTTGCACAAACCGCAGAAATGTTGGACACCCTAGGTAAAGATTACACCAAGCTATACCAACATATGGCCAAGACCTCTTCTGAGCTTTTGCCAAACTTACCAGAACAAGACAACCCGTTTGATAAGAAAACGGCAATGTCGTCTGAAACTATTGCAGAAGATCAACCAGAGTTTAACGAACAACCAAAAGACTACGCTAATGGCGCCACCGGTCTTTTGAAGGATCAAGAGAAAGAAATCATTAATGCTCCCGAAGCGGTAACCGCAAAAGCATCATAATCCTCTCTTACTTCTATCTAGGGCCGATACATTTGTATCGGCCCTTTTTTGAACTTTTTCACCTCACCTTCGCTCTAACTTGGATGTGCACTGCCTCCCCTTTTGATTGTCCGAACTAGACCCTATATTAGTTATTAACAAAGTGAACTAACCGTTCGGATATTTCTTTTTGGCAGACATGTTTCAAGAGGAGTTATTGGATGAAAAAACCACTGCTTGCGCTCACCGTTCTATCTCTGAGTTTGGGTTCGATTATTGCCCCAGTTCAAGCCACTGCCGCATTACCTTTGAATGTGGATGGCCAACAGTTACCTAGCTTGGCACCAATGCTTGAGAAGGTGACCCCAGCTGTTGTGAGTATTGCTGTAGAAGGTAAACAAGTACAAACCAGCCGCATTCCCGAGCAATTTCAATTTTTCTTTGGCCCAGACTTTCCTATGGAACAAAGGCGAGAGCGCCCGTTCAGAGGTTTAGGGTCTGGTGTCATTATTGATGCGAAGAAAGGCCATATTGTCACTAACTACCACGTGATCAAGGGCGCAGATGAGATTCGAGTTCGCCTCTTTGACGGGCGCGAGTATGACGCTACGCTCGTTGGCGGTGATGAAATGGCCGATGTTGCGTTACTTAAATTAGAGAAAGCGAAAAACTTAACGCAGATTAAAGTCGCGGATTCCGACAAACTGCGTGTCGGTGACTTTACGGTTGCGATTGGTAACCCATTTGGACTCGGTCAAACTGTGACTTCGGGTATTGTTTCAGCCCTTGGTCGTAGTGGCTTAAACGTTGAAAACTTCGAAAACTTCATCCAAACCGATGCCGCAATTAACAGCGGTAACTCTGGTGGTGCATTGGTCAACCTTAATGGTGAGCTGATCGGTATTAATACTGCGATTTTAGGCCCTAACGGCGGTAATGTGGGTATTGGCTTTGCGATTCCATCAAACATGATGAAAAACCTCACCGATCAAATTCTAGAGTTTGGTGAAGTCAAACGCGGCATGTTGGGTGTGCAAGGTGGCGAAGTAACCTCTGAGCTAGCTGATGCATTGGGTTACGAATCGAGTAAAGGGGCCTTTATTGGTCAAGTCGTACCGGACAGCGCAGCCGATAAAGCAGGGTTAAAAGCCGGTGACGTAATTGTATCGGTGAACGGCAAAGCGATTAATACTTTCTCAGAGCTCCGCGCAAAAGTGGCAACACTGGGCGCAGGTAAAGAAATCACATTAGGTGTGGTTCGAGATGGTAAGAATAAAACCTTTGATGTAACGCTTGGCGAATCTACGAATATGAAAGCTAAAGCGGAGACATTACATGAGGGACTCAAAGGTGCGGAGTTAAGCAATACAACACCAAGTGATGTAATCCAAGGTGTTAAAGTATCGAGCGTTGCAGATAACTCTCCGGCTGCTCAATATCAATTACAACAAGGTGACATTATTATCGGTGTGAACCGTCAACGAGTGAAAAACCTTGCCGAGCTTCGTACAATCGTAGAGAAACACAAAGGTGTACTGGCTCTTAATATTCAACGTGGTGAGCGTACTATTTATCTTGTCATTCGTTAACCACTTTCAAAGTGATAGAAAATAAGGTTTCCGATGCATAGTACTGAGTGATAAGGCTCGATCACTTTTCCTTATCGCTCAATAACTAATGAAAAGGGCAGCGCGATGACGTGCTGCCCTTTTGTTATTTTTCAATGTAATGCTATTCTTCATCTTCGATGCCATTTTGGCGCTCACGCATGGAGAGGATATGCTCAGCTTTTTATTACGTTCTGTCTTTTTAGGCTTGGCTACTGCCGCAGTGGTATTACTGGCGGTTCCATCTTTGCGCAACAACGTAATTCCTGCCGCGCTTGATCCTCAACCTGTTAATATCGCATCAGTCGAGTTGACGTTTAATCAAGCGGTCCGAAGAGCAGCGCCTGCCGTAGTAAACATCTACAGTCGTAAGTATGTTGAGAATGATCGCAGTAAACTCTCGACTCAAGGTCTGGGGTCAGGGGTCATTGTTAGTGAGAAAGGCTACATCATTACTAACTATCATGTGGTTGCTCAAGCTGATCAAATTGTTGTGGCATTACAAGACGGCAGAGCCGCAGCGGCTCAGCTCGTGGGGACAGATAAGCGTACTGATATAGCCGTGCTGCGTGTCGAAGGTTCGAATTTGCCCGTAATCCCTCTGAACTCTAATTACAAACCACAAGTGGGCGATGTAGTACTAGCCATCGGTAACCCATACAACCTTGGACAAACCACAACGTTCGGCATTATTTCTGCCACAGGTCGTTCATCTATTAGCGATGGTCGTCAAGCATTCATTCAAACCGATGCCGCCATCAATGAAGGTAACTCTGGTGGAGCCCTAGTGAACACACAAGGCGAGCTCGTCGGCATTAATACCGCCTCTTTTCAGCAAGCGACAGATTTAGAAACTTACGGGATCTCTTTTGCGATCCCTGCGCCGCTAGCCAGTAAGATCATGCAGAAAATCATCGCTGATGGCCGCGTGATTCGTGGTTATATTGGAATCGACGGCCAAGACATTAATGCGGTCACTGCTCGCCTACTTGGAAATGAACACATAGGTGGTATTGTCGTACTTGGTATTGATCCAAATGGTCCTGCCAATGCGGCTGGCTTTCAAAAACAAGATATCATTATCAGTATTGATGGCAATAAGGTTCAGGGGCGTCAGAGCGTTATGGATATCGTCACCGATTTACGGCCTGGCACCACCGTGGATGTCGGCATTATTCGCAAAGGAAAAGAGATGACCTTGAAAGTCACCATTGCTGAAGACAAGCAAGAAGCATAAAAAATCCCAGCCATTGGCTGGGATTTTTATTTGTGCGTTACTCGCTATCGCTCAGTGTTTCCGTCGTATCGGAATCATCTAGCTCAACTTCAATGCGAGTGACTCGCTGCAAACCTCTCGGTAATAACCCACCTCGGCGACCACGTTCGCCACGGAAGTTATCAAGGTCAGACGGTTTAAGACCCAACTTTCGCTTACCCGCGTACAGCGTTAACGATGCACCTTTTGGTAAAGACATTAAGTGAGATAGTACTTCTTCTCGCTCTTTTGCTTTAGCAGCAGGAATGTTGATGATCTTATTCCCTTTACCTTTCGCCAGTTGTGGCAAGTCTTTGATTGGGAACAGCAGCATGCGACCTTGGTTAGTGATTGCTAAGATTTCATCAGAGTCTAAATCTTCAATCTCTTTTGGCGTCATGATCTCAGAGTTGGCAGGTAAAGTGACGAGCGCTTTACCACTGCGGTTTTTAGACAGCAAGTCCGCGCCTTTACATACAAAGCCGTAACCTGCATCTGAACCCACCAGCCACAGCTGATCTTCTTCACTCATGATGACTTGGCGAATACTGCTACCAGCCGTAATATTCAAGCGACCGGTAATCGGCTCACCTTGACTACGAGCAGAAGGCAGTGAGTGCGATTCCAGAGAGTAACTTCGACCGTCACTACCTAGGAATACCGCAGGCTGATTACTCTTACCTCGAGCATGCGCTAAATACTTATCACCCGACTTATAGTTTAAGCCTTCGGCATCCACGTCATGGCCTTTCGCGTGACGAATCCAACCTTTCTCAGAAAGCACAACCGTGATTGGCTCACTTGGTACGAGGTCACGTTCAGTCAGCGCTTTTGCTTCTGCACGCTCAACCATTGGAGAGCGACGGTCATCACCGTATTTCTCTGCGTCTGCTTTGATTTCTTTTTTCAGTAGTGTATTCAGACGACGCTCAGAACCGAGTAGCTGTTCTAGCTTCTCACGCTCTTTCTCTAGCTCGTCTTGCTCACCACGGATCTTCATCTCTTCTAGTTTCGCTAGATGACGAAGTTTGGTATCTAAAATTGCATCCGCTTGGATATCGGTAATACCAAAGCGTTCCATCAGCACCGCTTTTGGATCGTCTTCAGTACGGATGATCTCAATCACTTCATCTAGGTTGAGGTAAGCAACCAACAAACCTTCCAAGATGTGTAGACGAGCCATGACTTTGTCTAGGCGGTGTTGTAGACGACGACGCACAGTCGTACGACGGAACTCGATCCACTCAGACAGAATTTGCACCAGACCTTTAACTTGAGGACGGTTATCCAAACCAATCATGTTCAAGTTAACGCGGTAACTGCGCTCAAGATCCGTTGATGCGAACAAGTGGTTCATCAACAAGTCACAATCGACACGGTTTGACTTAGGCACCACAACGATACGCGTTGGGTTCTCGTGATCCGATTCGTCACGAAGATCGTCAACCATTGGCAGCTTCTTCGCACGCATCTGGTTAGCGATTTGCTCAAGCAGTTTGGCACCCGATACTTGGTGAGGCAAAGAAGTGATAACAATATCAGAACCTTCTTTATGCCAAACCGCGCGCATTTTGATGCTGCCACGACCGTTGCGGTAAATCTTCTCGATATCCGCTTGCGGCGAGATAATTTCTGCTTCTGTTGGGTAATCCGGACCTTTGACATACTGCATCACGTCCGGCAGTTCTGCTTTCGGGTTGTCGATCAAATGAATAGTCGCATCTGCGATTTCACGAACGTTGTGCGGTGGGATGTCTGTTGCCATACCAACGGCAATGCCGGTTACACCGTTGAGCAGGATGTGAGGCAGACGTGCTGGCAACATTTGTGGCTCTTTCATTGTGCCATCAAAGTTAGGTTGCCATTCAACCGTTCCCTGGCCAAGTTCGCCAAGCAATACTTCAGCAAACTTAGACAGTTTTGCTTCGGTATAACGCATTGCCGCAAATGATTTCGGATCATCTGGCGCACCCCAGTTACCTTGACCATCCACTAATGGATAGCGGTAAGAGAATGGCTGAGCCATCAATACCATCGCTTCGTAACACGCTGAATCACCGTGCGGATGGTATTTACCTAGCACGTCACCAACGGTACGTGCAGATTTTTTGTATTTTGCTGATGCAGAGAGACCAAGCTCTGACATCGCATAAATGATGCGTCGTTGAACCGGCTTTAAGCCATCACCAATGTATGGCAAGGCGCGGTCCATGATTACGTACATCGAGTAGTTCAGATAAGCGTCTTCAGTGAACTTGCGCATTGGCAATTGTTCGACGCCATCGTAGGTAATTTCTGTAGACATCCGTTACACCTCTGCCAAGTCGCCGTTGTTTTGTAGCCAAGAACGACGGTCATCTGCACGCTTTTTACCTAGCAGCATGTCCATCATTTCCATGGTCGCCGTAGAGTCGTCAATGGTTAACTGCACTAAGCGACGCGTGTTCGGATCCATGGTGGTTTCACGCAACTGAAGTGGGTTCATCTCACCCAGACCTTTGAATCGTTGCACGTTGATTTTGGCTTTCTTCTTCGACAAGCGCTCTAAAATGCCATCTTTTTCATCATCATCGAGGGCGTAGAACACTTCTTTCCCGCAGTCGATTCGATACAGAGGCGGCATCGCCACATAGATATGACCCGCTTCCACTAGTGCGCGGAAGTGACGAGTAAATAGAGCACAAAGCAGCGTTGCGATGTGAAGACCATCCGAGTCCGCATCGGCAAGGATACAGATCTTACCGTAACGAAGACTCTCGAGGTTGTCGCTATCTGGGTCAATACCCAAAGCAACGGAGATATCGTGTACTTCTTGAGACGCAAGAACTTGATCGGCAGAGACTTCCCAAGTGTTCAAGATCTTACCACGCAGTGGCATCACGGCTTGGAATTCACGGTCACGTGCCTGTTTTGCCGAGCCACCCGCAGAGTCACCCTCCACAAAGAAGATTTCCGTGCGACTTAAGTCCTGTGCAGAACAGTCGGTCAACTTACCTGGCAGTGCCGGGCCAGAAGCCACTTTCTTACGTACGACTTTTTTCGCCGCTCGCATACGACGATGCGCGTTAGCGATACAGACTTCTGCCAATTGCTCTGCGAGCTGAGGCTTTTCGTTCAACCAAAGACTGAACGCATCTTTTACAACGCCAGAGACAAATGCCGCGGTTTGACGAGAAGAGAGACGTTCCTTGGTCTGGCCTGCAAATTGTGGATCTTGAATTTTAACCGACAGCACGTAAGAACAGCGGTCGAAAACGTCATCACCCGTTAGCTTCACACCACGAGGTAATAGATTACGGAACTCACAGAATTCGCGCATCGCTTCCAACAAGCCTTGGCGTAAACCATTAACGTGTGTACCACCTTGAGCGGTTGGGATCAGGTTAACGTAGCTTTCGGTGATCATCTCACCGCCTTCTGGCTGCCAAATTACCGCCCAGTTTGCCGCTTCAGTATCCGCCAAGAACTCACCAGTAAATGGTTCTTCAGGAATAACTGGATAGCCTTTTACACCTTCCGCAAGATAGTCTTTCAAACCATCTTCGTAGTACCACTTATAGTCTTTGCCATTAACTTTGTCGGTTAATGTGATTTCTAAACCCGGACACAAAACCGCTTTTGCGCGCAGGTTGTTGACTAAGCGCGTCACAGAGAAGTTAGCCGAATCGAAGTACTTCGCATCAGGCCAGAAATGTACGCTGGTACCGCGATTACGACGACCACATGTGCCAGTTACGGTCAGATCAGACACTTTCTCGCCGTGTTCAAATGCAATTTCATACACTTGACCATCACGACGAACTGTTACTTCAACGCGTTTTGACAACGCGTTTACTACAGATATACCTACCCCGTGCAAACCACCAGAGAATTGGTAGTTTTTGTTAGAGAACTTACCACCCGCATGTAGCTTACATAGAATTAGCTCTACGCCTGATACTTTCTCTTCTGGGTGGATATCAACAGGCATGCCTCGACCATCATCGATCACTTCGAGTGATTGGTCAGCATGTAGGATGACTTGTACTTTTGAGGCATGTCCGGCTAGCGCTTCATCGACACTGTTGTCGATAACTTCTTGGCCCAAATGGTTTGGGCGCGCTGTATCCGTATACATCCCTGGTCGGCGACGTACTGGCTCTAAGCCATTCAGTACTTCAATGGCACCAGCATTATATTGTTCAGTCATAATACGGAATTATTCTCAAAGTTTACTTGTTGCCTGAGTATCACCAATGGGCGTACCCATACTCAGGAAACGAAAAAGCCACCCTGTTCACATCACTAAGAGTTTGTAAACATGATGCATAACAAAGTAGCCAGGGTCCTCGACCCTTAAGATCTTTTGGCAAAACATAGTCGGAAAGCATACCGCCCATGTCAAGAAACGGTTGGATATATCAATAAAAACTATGAGCCTTTTCCAATCGCTTTCGAATTACAGTTCTAGAAACTCGATAATCTGTGCAGGATAACGCTCAAAGCCTACAAAACTGTGATCACCGCCTTGTTCTACTGTTTGCTTAGCGTCTGCAAACTTATCTACCGCTTGTCGATAGTCTAAAACCTCATCTTCTGTTTGTTGCAATAACCAAAAAGAATGTGGCGACGCGATGCTTTGTACATCAAGAGCTTTTAACTCGTCAATATGACAAGCTTCAAGTGTATAGGTTTCATGCGTATATGGGTTAGTTTGCTTACCCAAATAATCTACTAGCAACTCATAAGGCTTGACTGCGGGGTTGACCACTACCGCTTTAAACCCAAACTTGTCATTTAGCCACGTTGACATAAAACCGCCTAATGAGCTGCCCACTAGACCAATTTTATAGTCGTCTTTATATTGCTCGAGAATATCCAACAACATTTTCGCCGCTTGCTGAGGATAACAAGGTAACTGGGGAACAATCACCTTAATATCAGGCCTATGTTGCTCGCAGTAGGCTCTCATCACATTCGCTTTCATGGAGAGTGGAGAGCTATTAAAGCCATGGATATAGAGAAGAAGTGAAGGTTTACTCATAGATATCTCGCACAAAAAAGCGAGCCCGAACAGAGAGCTCGGGCGCGTTAGTAGCCGTTAGAAGAGAAGTCTGGTTGGAACTGGCCATCGGGAAGCCGACCTACTTGGGTCGTAATATCGCCACAAGCGTGTAGTTGCAGCTCCCGCCAACCAGGCGAAGTGGTATCAAGGGCAAAATCATCCGAGTTAGGCTTAAACTGAACACAAGTTGAGGGTGTTGCCATCACTCGAATGCCCTTGTGAAGCACATTCATATCTTGATGAACATGACCACAGAGAATGCCTTTCACGTTATCAAAACGCTCGACAACCTGCCAAAACGCTTCGGCATCTTTTAAAGTATGTTGATCAAGCCACGCGCTTCCCACCAGTAACGGGTGATGATGCAACAAAACAAGTGTGTGTCTTTCTGGGTGTTCGGCTAGCTTTTCTTCGAGTAGCGTTAATTGCTGATCGCTCAAGCGCCCATGAGGAACGCCAACCACTTGCGAGTCTAAAAGAATTAACTGCCAATGCTCGCCAAGCAACACATGCTCTGCGGCTTTGATTTGTGGCGAAGGCAAAACACTGCCCATATTAGGCTTGTAATCATGATTACCAGGTAGCCAAAAACAGTCTTTCTCTAGCGGTTCAATGCCGTTGGCAAAGCGCTGATAAGATTCTGCACTATGGTCTTGGGAAATATCCCCCGTCGCCAAGATGTAATCAAACGCCACGTTGCGGCGTAAAACATCAGCAACAACAGCATTGAAGCTATCGACTGTTTTTACGCTTAGCAAACTTCCCTCATCGGCAGCAAACAGATGAGTATCCGTAATTTGTAAAAGTTTGATGCTGTCACTAGATGATTGCAAAATGAAAACCTGATTCGTCCACTATATCGTTATTTGTTATTTTCCTTTAGTGACGTGACGATCAATTGAAGGCAAGTGGTGTTCTACTGATACCACTTCGTAAACAAAACGTCAGCCATTCACCGAGGAATGTGTTTAATTGATGCTTTTCATCTTTCTGCATCAGTTGGTCATTGGGATAATCATACTTAGCTTTTATGCGAGAGAACTCTCCGCTTGAGCATACTTCGGCTACTCTCGCATCATGATAAAGCCTGACAGACATCGTCGGTAAAGGAAACACTGGCGTTTCATCACTCTGACATATCTCAACAACTGTGGTGTATTTTGTGATTTCATTCACGGTCAATTGGTAAACCATGTTCGCCGCTTGGTAGCAACGTACATCCCCAACTTCGGCAGAAGCAGGCAATAAGGCGTTCAACTTAGCGTAGTTGGTCTCATACGTTCTCATAAGACCAGCTAAATCAACATGATATTGTTGTTTTTCAGCCAATTGTGCCATTACTCACTCTCCACCGTTTGGGATAGTCCCCATTCTGACTTTAACTCTTGATGGTGTAATTGCAGCCATTGCAACGCAATAATCGACGCACCATTTTCAAATTTTCCGTCCTTCACCCATTGATACGCCGTTTCACGACTCATGACATGAACGCGGATATCTTCATTCTCATAGTCTAAACCATGAATGCCGTGCGCTTTAGACGCATCCACTTCACCAACAAAGACGTCTAGCTTTTCCGAGCAACCACCAGCCGAAGGATAATAAGAAGTAACAGGTACAACGCGCCCCACCTGAATCCCCGCTTCTTCGACAGCCTCTCGACGAATTACGGCTTCAGCAGATTCATCGCGGTCAATCATACCGGCGACAATTTCTAGCTGCCAAGGGTGTTCATGTTCCAACGCGCCAATACGAATCTGTTCAATGATTACGACCTGGTCCGTCTTTGGATCATAAGGAAGCATCGCTGCTGCGTGACCACGCTCGAACATTTCTCGTTCGACAACTCCACTCCAACCACCAGCAAATAGCCTATGCTGAAAGCGGTATTTCACCATTTTGAAAAAACCTTCAAATAAGGTTTCTTTCGAGATGACTTTTACATCTCGCGAAGTAAAATCTTGTTGTTGTTTGTCACGCTGTTGCATTCAACACCTCTCTGAGTGAATCCTGTAGTTTACTCATTGTTATTCGCTTGCTCAAAGGACTTGGCTCAACTTTTTGTATAATAGTTACAAATTAATTTAAGTCTTCGCTAAAAATTTATTGCACAAGTGGATAATTACGTGTAAAAAAGTGCAAACTTTAGAGTAAATATCGTGCAAATTGAGTTAAACTACTGAGAATTAACCAATCTATGGACCGCGGGAATAGAAAATGAAAAAATTGCTTCCACTATTTATCAGTGCAGCGCTAGGTAGCATGAGTACGTCTGCGTTCGCAGACTCTTTGGCTGAAATCTACGACTTGGCAAAACAAAATGATCCACAATTGCTCAGTGTAGCAGCACAACGTGACCAAGCTTTCGAAGCAATCACCTCAAGCCGTAGTGCTCTATTACCACAGATCAACCTTACTGCGGGTTACAATTTAACTCGTGGTGATACTGAATACGATTCAAATCTAATTAGCGACGTATCAAACGATGGCAACGCGCTAACCGCTGGCGTTAGCTTTTCACAAGCACTTTACAACCGCGCATCTTGGATCTCTCTAGATACTGCTGAGAAAAGTGCTCGCCAAGCAGACGCAACTTACGCAGCGACGCAACAGGCACTGATTCTTCGCGTGTCACAAGCGTATTTTGAAGTTCTACGCGCACAAGATAATCTTGTTTTCGTACGTGCAGAAAAAGCCGCGGTTGGCCGTCAACTTGAGCAAACTAAACAGCGTTTTGAAGTAGGTTTGTCTGCAATCACTGACGTGCATGACGCACAAGCTCAGTACGACCAAGTGCTAGCGGACGAAGTGTTGGCAGAAAACGCGCTAACTAATAGCTACGAGTCACTGCGTGAAATTACAGGCCAAGAGCACAAAGATCTCAACATTTTGGACACTGGCCGCTTCACTGCTAGCCCATCGACCGTACCAGCTGAATCCCTCATTGATGAAGCAAAAACCAAAAACCTGACCTTGCTATCTTCACGTATTCTTCAAGACATTGCGCGTGACAATATTTCACTAGCAAGCTCTGGCCACCTACCAACGCTCTCTCTAGACGGTGGTTACAACTACGGTGATACTTCTCATAGCTCTCGTGACAACACGACAGACAACTTCAATATTGGTGTGAACCTTGCTGTACCGCTATACACAGGTGGTAACGTAACCTCTCAAACCAAACAAGCTGAATACGCGTACGTGGCAGCAAGCGAAGATCTTGAAGCACAGTACCGTAGCGTAGTCAAAGATGTTCGCGCACAAAACAACAACATTAACGCCTCTATCGGCGCATTACGTGCGTATGAGCAAGCGGTTATTTCTGCACGCTCTGCACTAGAAGCAACAGAAGCTGGCTTTGATGTAGGTACTCGTACTATCGTTGATGTACTGGACGCGACTCGTCGTCTATACGATGCGAACAAAAACCTATCGAACGCTCGTTACGACTACATTTTAAGTGTTCTTCAGCTACGCCAAGCAGTTGGTACGCTAAGCGAACAAGACATCTTGGACGTTGATGCAGGTTTGAAAGCGGCAAAATAACCGCGAACTGAATACTTCAGGTCTTAATAAATAAAAAACGCCAGTTGAGTTATCAGCTGGCGTTTTTTATTACTTGTAGTTCAGAGCTTAAAAGTGCCTCTGAACTACAAGTATCAAAAAGGCCGCACTTAGCGACCTTTATGAGCAAATAGCATTTCAATGCTAACAAACAGCAGCCTTAGCCCTTACCGCCTTTGATTGCATTAATGATTTCACTGGTCGAGCAGCCATCTTCAAAGTTCAATACACGAACTTCACCACCCGCCGCAATGACTTCTTTACCACCAGCAATCTCTTCTGGTTTGTAGTCACCGCCTTTTACTAGCAAGCTTGGTAGAACTTCTGAGATCAAACGCTGCGGCGTATCTTCACTAAATGGTACAACCCAATCCACAGCGCCCAAACCTGCCAACACCGCCATGCGGCGATCGGTTGGGTTTACCGGACGACCAGGGCCTTTAAGGCGTTTTACTGACTCATCGGTATTTACCGCAACGATTAGGCGATCGCCCAGTTCAGCAGCATGGTTTAAGTAAGACACATGGCCAGCGTGTAGAATATCAAAGCAGCCATTTGTCATAACGACTTTCTCGCCACGAGCACGTGCTTTTTTCACCGCTTCGATCAGTGCTTTTTCTGAAATAACACCGTAATCCGTGTCTTGGCTGCCATGTACCGCTTCTGCTAATTCAATCTCAGAAAGCGTTGACGTGCCTAGTTTTCCAACCACAACACCTGCCGCTGCGTTTGCTAGTGCACACGCTTCTTCAAATGATTTGCCTGCGGCAACAGACGCTGCCAATACAGAGATAACCGTGTCGCCAGCACCTGTCACGTCGTACACTTCTTTCGCTTGAGTTGGAAGGTGGAAGGGTTCCTGGCCACGACGAATCAAGGTCATTCCATTTTCGCTGCGTGTCACTAAAAGCGCTTCAAATTCAAACTCTTCAACCAAAGCCAGTGCTTTCTCTACTAGCTCTTGGTCAGATTTCACTTTACCTACAACGTCTTCGAACTCTTTCATGTTTGGCGTAAGAAGTGTTGCGCCACGGTAGCGTTCAAAATCAGCACCTTTCGGGTCAATGAAAACCGGAATATTTGCTGCGCGCGCTTTTTGAATGTATGCCTGAACATGCTCTAACGAACCTTTTGCGTAGTCAGACATAATCACGGCTTTAACGTTTGGCAGTGCGGCATCCATACGTGATAGCACAGGTGCAGAATCTGTGTTTTCAAACTTGTCTTCGAAGTCGAGACGAATAAGCTGTTGTCCACGGCTCATTACGCGAAGCTTCGTAATCGTTGGGTAATCAGGCAGTGCAACGAAATCGCACTTCACATTGAGTGAGCTCAGCGTCTCCGTCAGCACTTTTGCAGGCTCATCTTCCCCAGTTAGACCAACAATGTGAGCATGGCCACCTAGTGATGCGATGTTCATCGCAACGTTCGCAGCACCACCAGGACGCTCTTCATTGTTTTCTACTTTTACAACAGGAACCGGCGCTTCAGGAGAAATGCGCCCGGTTGGGCCATACCAGTAACGATCTAGCATGACATCACCGATGATGAGCACACCAGCGCTGTTGTAATCAGGTAGAATTGGTTTCATTGTTGGTCTCCAAAAATTAAATCGAAGTGAGTTTATCACAGCCCTTATCGAGGCTAAATATATGGTCTTAACTGAACCACTGATTCCAAGCCTGTTTTACCCACTCCCTTTCGGCAACAAACTTATCTTCCACCACATCAGCGTCTAAATTGAGTAGATTTCGGCGGTGTATTTCGTTGCGCATTGTCGTGTAAGCACGTATCAACTGCATTGCTTGGTCTTCGTCCATAACATCTTGCGCAATGAGCGTTTCAAAGATGCGCACATTATCACACCAACGCGTCAATTTCGGCTTATCGTGACTATAGTTGAGCACTAGGTACTGAGCGAGAAATTCGATATCGGTAATCCCACCTACATCTTGCTTGAGCATAAAGCGGCCTGGCTTTTTCCCCCCAAGATGACCGCGCATTTTTTCTCTCATTTCGACAACGTCTTTTTTCAGTTCAGCTTGATCGCGTGCTTTGCACAACACATCATGCCGCGTATTGTGAAATGCAATTGCCAGTGGTTCATCACCATAAATCATGCGCGCGCGGACAAGTGCTTGATGTTCCCATGTCCACGCGTCTTGATGTTGATAGTCGTCGAACGCATCCGTTGGGCTAACCAACAAACCCGATGCACCGGACGGACGCAATCGGGTATCGACCTCGTATAAAATACCGGAAGCGGTGCGAGTGGAGAAAATATGAATGATACGCTGTGCTAAACGAAGGTAGAACTGACG
>NZ_JADDYG010000164.1:50762-52576 GCF_015163535.1 Vibrio sp. OPT46
ACCATCAATCTCTTTCTTGCCGTCAGTGTAGACATTGACGGGGCAGTCATGCATGAAGACAATATCCAAATCGGAGTTATAGCCGAGCTCCCACCCTCCGACTTTACCATAACCAATTACAGCAAAGCCTTTACCTTCACGATCTTTCACATGCGTTGGCTCGCCGTACTTTTCAGACACTTGCAACCAAGCCTGACTGATCACCGCATCCACGATAGCTTCCGCTAAATAAGTTAAATGGTCACTCACTTTCATCACTGGCAATGCGCCAGCAATATCTGCCGCTGCAATACGCAAAATACAAATTTGCTTAAACTGACGCAACGCTTCCATTTGCTGTTCCATATCATCTTCAGGAATACGCGCCAAATAATCACGCAGCTCTGTACGGTAACTGTCTAATGGAATGGGATTGTACAGCTGCGCAGGGTCGATCAACTCATCAAGCAAGATAGGATAACGAGACAGCTGCTCTGAAATCATTGGGCTTGCGGTACACAAACGTACGAGCTGCACCAGAGCCGCTGGATGCTCATCCAATAATTCCAAGTAAGTTGTGCGAGTGCAGATGTTGTGTAGCAAGTGAAGTACACGAGATAAACCAAACTGTGCATCAGGATGGGCAAAGACCGCATCAAACACTTTCGGCATCAAACGATTGAGCACTTCGCGTCCACGTGGGCCTAACGTTTTTTTGGCCAGATCGGTTTTAAAGTTGATGATGGTTTTCGCGCATGAAGCAAAGTCTTCAATCTGAATATCCTGCTGCAAGATATGCTCAAGAACGTCTTGTTTGTCGGCCATATCCCATAGCTCATGAAAATGACGAGCAACGGTAGTCCCCTCGTCTTCTTCATCATCACCAATTAGTGATTCAAAAACTTGGTGAACATTTGCCATATGCTGCTGGGTTTGCTCAATTAATTGCTCCCAACAGCTCATTTTCATCGCGGTGGCGAGCTTTAAGCGTTCGGTTTCGCAATCAGGCAGCGTCTGGGTTTGCTTATCCGCCATTGCTTGCAACAAGTTTTCTAATTGACGCAAGTACTTGTATGCGGCTTCTAGATCGCTGACTTCTTGTGGAGTAAGCAATGCCAGCTCTTCAATGCCTTGCAGCGTTTCCAACAGCCCTCGATTACGCAAAGAAGGTTCTCGACCACCTCGAATCAATTGAAAAACTTGAGCGATAAATTCAATTTCTCGGATGCCACCCGCACCTAGCTTAATGTTGTTATTCAACCCTCGGCGGCGAACCTCGCTACTGATCATCGACTTCATTCGACGCAAAGATTGAATCGCACTGAAATCAATATAACGACGAAAAACAAAAGGGCGCAGCATTTGGCGTAGCTCTTGATACTGCGGGTACATCTCACATCCCATCACCCGAGCTTTGATCATCGCGTAACGTTCCCAATCTCGTCCCTGTTCTTGGTAATAATCTTCAAGTGCGGCATAGCTCATAACCAAGGGGCCACTTTCTCCAAATGGGCGAAGCCGCATGTCGACGCGGTAGCAAAAACCATCGAAGGTTTGTTGGTCGAGCGCTTTGATGATGCGTTGACCAAGACGAGTAAAGAACTGGGCATTGGCAATGCTTCGGCGTGCGCCTTGGGTTTCACCATTCTCTGGGTACGTGAAAATTAGATCAATATCGGAAGAAAAGTTTAGCTCGCCACCACCCAGTTTCCCCATGCCGATAATTAACATCGGCTGCACTTCACCGTCCTCACTTATTGGCGTGCCCCACTCCTGACAACACACTTGATATTGCCATTGATAGGTTTCAAAAATCATCGCTTCTGCCAACTCAG
>NZ_JADDYG010000164.1:52633-69871 GCF_015163535.1 Vibrio sp. OPT46
ATAAGTGGCTTAAAGACGTCTCTAGAGACCATGCATGCGTGAAATCCTTCCACGCAATGTACACCATTTCTCGATTGCGAAACTGACGCAATACGCGATGACCAAACATCTCATCAGGACATTGTTCCAACAGTTCAGCAAGGCGTGAGCGGTAAGACTCCTGACGACTTGGCTGCGCTAACATACTTGGCAACTCACGGGCTAGGACTTCATCGCGATGAATGGCTTCAGTTATAAACTGGCTTAAGCCCGCCACATAACGAAATTGCTGCGCAACCTCATCGGGCCAAAGGGGAAAATAACCTGCGTCTTGGGCGTTTTGTACGGCAGATTCAGCGATAGAAATCAGTGGCGAAGGCAGCTGCATTTTTCTTCCTTGTTTGAAAAGCACGGTAACTCATTCTTTATACCAGACTGAAAGCAAATAAAAACGCCCACAAAAGGTTTGTGGGCGTTTTATCAAAAGTTCGGGATCGAATATTAAACTTGGAAAGATTTGATCTTCTTGTCTAGCTCACCTGCATTATTTTGCATCATTTCAGAGGTTTCTAGCAGCTCGGTAACAACAACAACTGAGGCTTCAACCAACTCACGTACATTGGTGAGGTTTTGGCTCATCTCTTCTGCAACACTGCTTTGCTGACCAGACGCCGTCGCGATCTGGAAGTTCATGTCATTGATTTGCGTCACTTGCCCAACAATACCATCGAGCTCAGATCCAGCATTAGAAACCAGCTCGTTTCCATCTGCCGCTTCTACAACGCTTTTTTCCATGAGTTCTACCGCAGATTCAGCACTGGTTTGCAGCTGTGCGATCATCTCTTGAATTTCTACCGTCGCTTGTTGTGTACGTTGGGCAAGGTTACGAACTTCATCTGCAACCACAGCAAAACCCCGCCCAGCCTCGCCAGCTCGCGCCGCTTCAATCGCCGCATTCAGTGCAAGCAGGTTGGTTTGTTCAGAAATGCCTTGAATCGTCCCTACAACGCTACCAATGGCTTCAACACGTTCTTCAACTTGGTTAACCGCTTGTGCCGATGAAGCGATATCCGACGAAAGTTCACTCATTTTCGCCATTGTACTTTGCAAGAACTGCTGACCAGAAATTGCTTGTGCGGAAGCTTGCTCTGTTAGAGAAGATGCCGTCTGGGCATGTTCCGCAACCGTTTGGACCGTCGACGACATTTCACTCATCGCCGTAGCAAGTTGATCAATTTCGTTAAACTCTTCTTGCGCCGATTCCTTCGTTTCCGACATGCTCAGCGTCATGACTTCGGTGAGCGTTGATAATTCATCAGACGCATTAATTTGCATTTGAATAACATCGTGCAATTGTCGACGTGTCTTTTCTAATTCACGTGCCACGTCTCCGTATTCATCTTTACAATCCATACCAAATGGAACAGAGAGGTTCTTGCTCGCCATCAGTTTGATCGCGTCGCT
Source organism: Vibrio sp. OPT46 (assembly GCF_015163535.1). NCBI lineage: Bacteria > Pseudomonadati > Pseudomonadota > Gammaproteobacteria > Vibrionales > Vibrionaceae > Vibrio > Vibrio sp. OPT46. The sequence goes on from NZ_JADDYG010000164.1 coordinate 54,077, forward strand.
CAGATACTGTGTTTGACGCAACATCACTCTAGCCGCCGCTAATAAGAGCACGACAAAAACCACTATCAATAAGGCGGTTTGCCAAGCAACTTGCGTTAAGTATGCTTCATAATGCTGTTGGGCAACTTGCGCGTTTTGTGTCGCCGCTAAAAGTGAATCGTAAAAAGTGTTTGCGTCCCACAGTTGTTTTGCCACGATCAGGACAGTACTGAAGACCATCAGCATGACCATTTTAGGCACCAGTCGAATGTCGGATATGACCCTTTCCCATGGCTTAAATGCCAGCTTTTCCATTGTCAGTTCTCCACCGAGTCTTATATAGTCTTTATCTATAATCTTTATATTACTTATAGTTATGTTCGCGCTTTGCGTGGTTACGCGATTTATTTTGAGCTTCGTATGAAAAACAATGATATCAAAGACAGCACACGACCGATGGGCCTGTTGTCACTAATATTGTCTTTTATGGCACTATTTGTGATCTCTGGCTTGTTGTTTTTCCCGATCGATCACGAAACCCGTCAAGTTCTTATCGGTCTGGATTTCATAATCTGTAGTATTTTTCTACTACAGCTCACCATTGATTTGATCCGGTCCACAGATCGCTGGTTATTCCTTAAACGTCATTGGATAGATTTCGTGGCGAGCATCCCATTGATAGAGCCCCTGCGCTTTGCGCGTATTTTTCATATTATGCGAGTGGTATTAGTACTGCGTTCGTCAAAGTTCATTTTGCATCAGCTCAAAGAAAACCGCCGCGAAACTACGGTCGCCTCTATACTGCTATTGATGGTTATCCTCATAACGCTCGGTTCTAGTGCAATGCTGTTTATCGAAGCGAAAAACCCAGAAGCGAATATTCGCACTGGCGCCGATGCTTTGTGGTGGGTATTTGTAACGATCTCAACGGTTGGTTACGGCGATCATTATCCTGTGACCTCCATAGGAAAGTTTTTGGCTGTCATCATCATTGTTTGCGGGGTGGGTATCTTTGGTATGATCTCGGGTCTTATCACCTCTATCCTTACTGCCCCAACGAAACAACAGACGCACAGTTCAATCAATAAAGAACGTATGCTCGAGCAGCTCCTAACCCAACAAGCGCAAATACTAGAACGACTCGATTTCATGGAAAAAGAGCTACAACAACGTAAAACAGAGACAAAAAAATAGGACCATGCGGTCCTATTTTTTTGTCGTTACCACCAGAACGATCATTCACGCCAATAAGGCTGTACTTCCACACTGATCGCTCGGGTTTGATCCATTGCATGCAAAATTGAGCGCTCTTGACGGTGCAACCAGCGTTCTAACTGCTCTTTTTCTGCGTCTTCCAGCATATCAACCAACGGGAGCAAGTGGTTCAGCATTAGCAGATCATCGATACCATGCACCAGATCCGCCCATGGTAAACGGAAGCTGTTACGCTCATCCGAGTTATACAAACTCGCGAAACCAATGCCGGTATAGAGATTACGCAATAAGCGATAACGCTGATCAACGTACTCTTGCGCCGTCAAATCGCGCTCTGCTGGGAAAGCTTCCATTAGCTCAGCCCAAGTGCGATCGAGCTGAGTAACTGAAAACGGCATGATGTTGCTTGCCATTTTTTCACGTGCTTTTTCATCAAGAAATGGCTGCCAACCGCGTGCTAAGATCCAGCGGCTTAGATCCAGCAGTAACCCTGTGTAACGAGCGGAATTGAGCAACCCTAGCACTTCTTCACGGCTTGGCAACTCTTGTAACTGCTGAGTCAGCTCAGATACTAAGAACTTACGTGCATCCAACTTGCGCAGCACATTGCCTTTGTCATCTAAAAGCTCTTCAAGGTGTGCATGCTCATCCAACCAACTCAGTTCTTCTTCCAACCATTTAAGCTCTTGGCGCAGAATCGCGCTCGCGCGACGAGGGACAATCCCGCCAAAAATAGTCAATGTTTGACGAATGAAACGAATGGCATTACTGATTTCACGCAGTGCTTCCACGCTGTCACGCTCAGCATAAATTTGCTCGTGATAATGCCAATGAGACAAAGCGTGCTCTAATGAGTTGATCAAGCAAAATTCAACGGTATCCGTCGGACTACTGTCCACAAGTGCCAATGATTTTACTTCATCACCCGCATAACCGCTTGCAAGTCGATAACCTTTCGCCGCTTTGCTCAAGTTACCCAAGCGCATACCGCCTTGCTCGCAAAAGCTGCGTGCCAGTGTGAATAAAGCTTCGGTTTGGCCAGACTTAAGCTCCAGTTCAACTTCGCAAATTGGCTCTTGCTTCTCTTCTTCGTCTTCACCTTTGGCTACAACTAAACCTTGGTCAAAGGCAACTTCAATCTGACTGCCATCGGGCATGCCAATCAGCCATTGTTCACGTGTGAAGTTGGTCGAGAATAATGGCATAAGCTCGTATTGCAGCGTTTCTGCATCTTTACCTGGAGGCCAAATATCTAGAGGATGAAGCGACAGATCAGGCTCGTCGCTAGTGTGCTCAGCATTGTATTCTGGTCTTTGATGTAAGCCTGCGACGACGCGTCCTGCTGTCTTTACGGTTTGGACGAATACATCATCAAAACGGCGAATTCTTAAACCAATGTCGTGCTTTCTAAGCCATTTATCGGCAGTATCAAAATAGGTGTTACCCAAGTCACGACAACTATGCTGAAGTACTTTTGTCTCAGAAATTTTTTCTTTTAAAGTTTCTGAAAATTCAGGAGAAACAAAAAACTTCAGTTCTATTTCGGTTTCCATAGCTATACCTTTCAAAGCAGATAGAAACAGGATATTGCGTAATTTCTCACACGGCAAGAGAGAAATATCGCCGGAATGATGATCTAAAACAGTTTTAATGAGCGATTTAATGCGTTACCATGCGCGCCTTTATAGCCATCGTTCAACATTTCGCCAAGCACTCAGAAATGGTGTATGTTTTTTTAAGGTTATAGTTATTAGGTTGAATGACCATGCCAGTAAATACAATTATGGGGTTATTTGCAAAGTCCCCAATTAAGCCTTTGCAACGCCACGTTGTGTGTGTCAACGAATGTTGTTCACACTTGGTGAAATTCTTTGAAGTATCTTCAAAGGGTGATTGGGAAAAAGCAGCAGAAATCCGTGCACAAATTTCTCACCTAGAGAAAGAAGCGGATGTGCTGAAACGTGAAATCCGTCTAAAACTGCCTCGCGGTTTGTTCATGCCAGTCGACCGTACTGACATGCTTGAGCTTTTGACTCAACAGGACAAACTTGCAAACCTGGCAAAAGACATTGCTGGCCGTGTATATGGTCGTCAACTTGTCATCCCTGAGGCTCTCCAACCACACTTCCTCGCTTACGTTCAACGTTGTCTTGATGCTGCCGAGCAGGCGCAAAAGGTAATCAATGAACTTGATGAATTGCTAGAAACCGGCTTCAAAGGCCGTGAAGTGACGCTCGTCGCTGAAATGATTCATCAATTAGACGTTATCGAAGATGATACCGATGCCATGCAGATTGAACTTCGCCAACAGTTGATGGTGATTGAAGCTGACATGAACCCTATCGATGTCATGTTCCTGTACAAGATTCTTGAATGGGTAGGTGGTATTGCCGACCAAGCGCAGCGCGTAGGTGCTCGTTTGGAAGTCATGCTATCTCGATCTTAAAACATAAAGTTAACGACATAACGAAGAGCATAATTAACACGTGTCATAGGGACGATGACTATTTTCATCGTCTTATGGTTTGGCGCGCGTAAAATTTTGTTCCGCTTGTTATAAAACAACTAGGTATTACGATGGATATCCTTGCGAACTACGGCACTGTCCTGATTATTGTTGCAGCGATTTTTGGTTTCATGATGGCGATTGGTATTGGCGCGAACGACGTTGCTAATGCGATGGGTACATCTGTAGGTTCAAAAGCGCTAACTGTAAAACAAGCTATCATCATTGCGATGATCTTCGAATTTGCAGGTGCTTACCTTGCAGGCGGTGAAGTAACCGACACTATCCGTAAAGGTGTAATCGAAACTTCTTTATTTGCTAGTCAACCAGATGTTCTTGTCTACGGCATGATGTCTGCGCTTTTGGCAGCAGGTACATGGCTGCTTCTTGCTTCTTACATGGGCTGGCCAGTATCAACGACTCACTCAATCATAGGTGCAATCATTGGTTTTGCATGCGTATCAGTAGGTACTGAAGCGGTTGACTGGGGCAGCGTTCAAGGCATTGTTGGTAGCTGGATTATTACGCCAGTGATTTCAGGTTTCTTTGCTTACGTTATCTTTGTCAGCGCACAACGCCTGATTTTTGATACAGAGAACCCTCTGTTTAACGCGAAACGTTTTGTACCTGTTTACATGTTCATCACAACAATGGTGATTGCACTTGTAACCATCAAAAAAGGTCTGAAACACGTTGGTCTTCACCTGACCAATGGTGAAGCCTGGATGTGGGCAGCAGCAGTTTCAGCACTTGTGATGATTGGCGGCTACGTATACATCCAGAAAAAATTCGCTAATCGCGAAGAAGACCGCAGCTTTTCTGGCGTGGAAGGTATCTTCAGCGTTCTGATGGTTATCACCGCTTGTGCGATGGCATTTGCACACGGTTCAAACGACGTTGCAAACGCCATTGGTCCACTGTCTGCTGTCGTATCGACTGTTGAACACATGGGCGAAATCAGCACGAAAAGCACCATCGCTTGGTGGATTCTACCTCTTGGCGGTATTGGTATCGTGGTCGGTCTTGCAACACTGGGTCACAAAGTAATGGCAACCGTTGGTACAGGCATCACTGAGCTAACGCCTAGCCGCGGTTTTGCAGCACAGCTAGCAACAGCATGTACGGTAGTTCTAGCGTCTGGTACAGGCCTGCCAATTTCAACCACTCAAACATTGGTTGGTGCGGTTCTCGGTGTTGGCTTTGCTCGTGGTATCGCAGCACTGAACCTAGGCGTAGTTCGTAACATCGTGGCATCATGGATCGTTACACTACCAGCGGGGGCGTTATTGGCCGTAGTATTCTTCTACGGACTTCAAGCGATGTTCGCTTAAGACACTCGTCAATAGAATGTAAGCGCTTTGTCATTATTGACTCAAACGCACAGAAAGGGAGGCTTTGCCTCCCTTCTTTGTTGCACCGAGGTTTGAAACTGCATACTATTCGTCTATTTCCGGCTCCAATCATTCGGTGCCAACGCTGTCTCCAAGAAAAATCGTTAAGGGATTTACTGTGAAAAAACTAATCATCACGGTTTTGTTTACTTTGCTAGCAGCGCCAGCGGCCCTAGCAGCAGACCGTTATATTTCTGATGACCTCTTCACTTTTATGCACTCAGGTCCAAATAACACCTACCGTATTATTGGTAGTGTTAACGCCGGTTCTAAAGTACAACTGATTAAAACCAACCGAGATACTGGCTACACGCAAGTTCGTGATGACCGTGGTCGCACTGGTTGGGTACAAAGCAAGTTTGTGACAAACCAAGAGAGCATGGCAATTCGCCTTCCTCGCATTGAGAAAGAGCTAGCCGAAGTAAAAGAGCAGCTTGCTAATGCTCGTCAAACTTCTGATGCAGAGAAAGCCGGTCTTGTTACCTCTCTCGAAACACGTAACCAACAAATTTCAGATCTAGAAAATAAATACTCTGAGATCAGCGATCAGCTTACTTCTGTTGAAACAGAAAACCGCGAGCTACGCGCAAAACTGGATACACAAAAAGATGACATGCTGCTTAAGTACTTCACTTATGGCGGCGGTGTCGCAGGTTTAGGTTTACTATTTGGTTTGATTCTTCCGCATGTCATGCCTCGTAGAAAGCGCTCTCCTGCGGGTTGGGCATAAACCTCACGCTTTTATCTTTAAAAAGAACGCAAAAGCCAGTCGATATCGACTGGCTTTTTAGTTTGCTTCGTTTGACAGAAGTGAGTATTACTCCCCCATTGAACTAGAGGCTCGACGACGATCCGTTGCGCCATAAAGCTTGCCATCTTTTAGCTCAATTGCATTCAAACCGCTTACCACTGGAATAACGTGCACTGGGTAGCCAAGCTCCATAAACTCAGGCACCAGCATTTCTGCGAACGTTTTCTTTTCCACCAGCAAGCCAGTCGGGTCATAAGGCTTAGTGCGGTCTATTTTGGTGCCGTACTGAATGTTTGGTAAGTCAATTGCCTCTTGCGCTGATAAGTTCCAATCCAGCACCCCAACCACGGTTTTGAGTACATACCCCGGGATTTGTGAACTACCTGGTGACCCAACCACCAAACGCAAATTATCATCACTGTCCATCACCATTAATGGCGTAATAGCCGAACGTGGACGCTTGCCCGCTTCAATTGAGTTTTGTGTAGGTTTGCCGTTAACCGTTGGCAGAGGTGAGAAGTTAGCCATCTGCGCATTCAAGACAACGCCATCGACCATCACACCCGAGCCCATACCCGTTCCTACCGTGCTGGTCATCGCAATTGCATTTCCATCTCTATCGACGATAGAAATATGCCCTGTATCTTTGCTCTCGAAGCCTTGATATTGCGCATACTGAGTTTGCGTTATCTGTCCTGCTTTTGGATCCTCTTTTAAAGTGCCATTATCAGGGATTAAATCACGTCTCTGATCTAGATAGGCTTTAGACAACAACTGTTCAACTGGCGTTTCCACATAATCCGGATCTCCGGCATACGCAATACGATCGGCTTTTGCAATTCGCATCGCTTCAGTCATGAGACGCCAAGGTTCCACATCCGTTTTCGCCATATGGGCAATGTCATAGGGTGCGAGCAGTTCAAGACTCTGAGCGACCATCACACCGCCCGAAGCTGGGTAACCAAAAGAGACGATTTTATTCCCACGGTAGTCGCTCTCAATGATGTCACGCTGCTTCACTTGGTAATGTTTAAAATCTTCTAAAGACAACTTCTCGTGTTGGTCATCAATACGACTATTAACCGTCTCTACGATGTGCTGACCAAGCTCACCACCATAAAGGTAACGATCGCCTTGTTGCGCGATCTTCCTCAGCGTCTCAGCCATCTTAGGGTTCTTCATCAAGGTTCCCGTCGGCTTAATATCGTCCCCTTGCCAATACAAGGCTTTCACTTCCGGATCTTGCTCAAGTCGGCTTTGCTCTCTTACTACGATGTCGTAGGTGTAGCTGTTCATCGCATACCCATTGCTCGCCAATGTAATCGCTGGCTTAATCAGCTCTGCCCATGGCAACTTGCCGTATTGTTCATGAGTGGTGTAAAGCAACCGCAACGTGCCCGGAACCGCAACAGAACGAGGGCCTAATATTTCGTTGCGACTGAGTACTTCCCCATTCTCAACAAACATTTCAGGGTTCGCGCTAGAGGGCGCTTCATCTCGACCATCAAGGGCCAGAAATTTTTTCTCGTCATGTTGATAAAACAGCGCGAAAGTCCCGCCGCCAATTCCGGTCATATCTGGCTCAACGACAGACATCACCATCTGCATCGCGACCATAGCATCAACAGCGTTACCGCCTTCTTTCAATATTGAGTAACCGGTACTGCTCACGTAAGGATTCGTCGCACTGACCATGAAATCTTGCCCGCGACTATCTGGTGTAACTGGGAATGGGTCTGGCTTTGCTGCATAGCTTGTCGATGCAACAATGCTTAAAGAAAAAATCAGAATACGCATGTGTCTCTGTTTAGACTCCTATTATGTGATGGGGTCTAACGTGGACCAAGTCATTACTCCGAAGTTCGTGAAGATGGTGTCTTTTTACACAACGTTGACTGGAATCGCGCTATCAATAGATGAATGATATTGGTGCTATTTAAACGACTGAGAAAAGCTATATTTTGCTTGTTTGAGTATCTAAAAATCATCACCAGAATAGATGCAAAAGATGCTCTGAAAAATAAAAAGCCAGCGATATGATTTCGCTGGCTTGATGTGTTTCTACAAGAGTTACCCTTTCCACTCATACAACGCTGGTATACGAATTTGCTCACCTTGGAACTCAACAATCACAGCTTGCGGTTGTATTTCTCTTAGAGTGACCTGATCATCAACGACATCCCCTTGATGATATTCAATATTGTTAATTTTCACCCAACGGCGATTTTCATCACTAGCGTACATATGGGTTTGCAAATTAAGCGCAGGTAGACGCCCTTGCCACTGGTGAGCGTTGCGCTCTAAATCGTTCACGCGTGCCGTTTGTGATGAAGAATTGTCATCATCTCGGGATAAGGCATTTTCGACCTTCCTAGCTAAATCAGGAGATAATGAGGATAAATCCAGATCATCCAAAGACAACCCGAGGTCCTCTTCAGCAGCAGAAGTCGCTTGGGTTGATGCTGAGTTGCGTGTTTCATCTCTGCTTGGTGTATGGCTCGTGTATTCATCGGGGGTGGTAAATGTACCAAAATCACGCGATAGCTCTGCACTTGGCCACTCTCTTGGCAATTGGGCCAACTGGGTGTTCTCTGGATAGTCTAATACTTTGAAAGGTGATACCACTTCGACCTTTTCTATCGGGGACGTTGTATCTACTTCAGCACTCGGTGCAAAGAGATCTAAGTACCAAGCGACTCCGATAGCAGAAGCAGTGATTGGCAGCAAGAACAGACCTATATGTTTCACAGCTGACATTATGCGTCCTCCTTCTCGATTCTCGCCAGTTGAGGCGCATCTGGCTGAACATTTTGCTGAAGTCGGTCTAGCGTTCGCTTACCTGCAATACCATCGACACCAATTCCTTGCCAACGTTGAAATAACTCGACTCGCTCTTTCATCGCACCATCAAAAATAGACGTTTCAAGCAGTGGCTCACTCACCGCTTCTGCTAATAATCGGTCTAATACTTCAATCGCAGGGCCTTCCATGTCTAAACGTAATGTTTCATTCAGCGGAGCATGCCACAGTTCGATAATATTGCCCTGCCACAACGGCTTTAGCCACGAAACTGGCAGACGGAGACGCTGCTTACCATTGAGCACTTCAGCTTGATCATTACCGACGGCATATAGAATGACATACCCAACATCACCTTGATAATTCAACTCCAAGATCACAGGGCGATTTTGTTGCATCAACAGCGGCCAAGTCGCCATTTTACGCTCACAACGCATAGTCGACTGCGGTTCTGACAAACAAAGATTATCGCGAACCGATGCTTGATACCCCCACAAACGATACAAATCATTTACAGCGAGGTTCGACTGTTTTTGTGTTAACAATAAATCACGCTGCTCATCCGTTAACTGTTGGCTGACGACGGTTGGTGTTGGCTCTACTCTTGGCTCCGTCACTTGTGTCAACACTGACGTCGCTTGAGCTGGCATATAATTCACGACCGCCCACCCCGTACTTAATGCAGCAATAAGGCCTACCGTGACAGAGCCCCAAGCAGGCCAACGGAAAGTCCGGCGCTCTTTTTTATCTTGCTGATAAATATCTGCCTGAAACTGCATCACCTCTTCACAGGCCTGCTGAACGGTTTGCTTATCCACAACCACATTACCCTGGTGATAACTAATGTTGAGGGATTTGTCACAGATAAGGTTGATGAGCCGCGGTATACCGTGACTGTATTTGGCTATAAGTTTACAAGAAGCACGATTAAACAGTTGCTGGTTGCCACCTGCTGTATGTAGTCGAAATGCGATGTAATCTTCTGTCTCTTTTTCATCCAACGGCAACAGGTGATAACGCCCAGTAATACGCTGGGCAAGTTGGCGTAGTTGTGTTGTTTGTAATAACCGCTGCAATTCAGGCTGCCCGACCAACAATACTTTGAGCAGTTTTCTGGTATCGGTTTCCAAGTTGGTCAACAAGCGCAACTGCTCTAGAACGTCGGCAGCAAGGTGTTGAGCCTCATCAATGACCAGCAATGTCTGCCAGCCTGAACGATAATTACGCAGCAAATATTGATGGATAACCTGGTTTAGCTGTTTGAGGTTTGCGTCTGGCGGATAGGTGATTTTGAACTCATCACAAATGGCTTCGAGCAAATCTCTACTCGAAAACGTGGGATTGAGGATAAGACCCGCTTTGGTGTTATCACCCAAATTCGCCAGCATCGCTTTTGCGACAGTCGTTTTGCCTGTACCTACTTCGCCAGTAAGCATAGCAAAGCCACCGCCATCGCCTAGCCCAGCTTGGAGATGTGTGATTGCCTCTTTGTGACGTTGGCTTAAATACAAATAACGTGAGTTTGGAACAATCGAAAATGGTTGTTCGACAAACCCAAAAAAGTCCTTATACATTAGGCTCTCCAGCTAAAAAACCACCTGGGAATAGTCAGACATGGTATAAACGCTCTTCTTCTATTCTTAGGAGTAAAGAAAAGTACCATTGCTTGCTACAATGTCCAACGGCATATCCATAAATTAAGAGGTAATTTGTGCAAGTTTATTTAGTAGGTGGTGCTGTTCGAGATAAATTGCTCGGAATTGATAGTTATGACAACGATTGGGTAGTCGTAGGCGCGACGCCTGAGATGATGCTGTCCCAAGGATACACCGCCGTTGGTAAAGACTTCCCTGTATTTCTGCATCCCAAAAGTAAAGAAGAACATGCCCTTGCACGAACAGAGAGAAAGTCAGGTTCTGGTTACACTGGTTTTGAATGCTTCTTCGATCAAAACGTCACCTTAGAAGAAGATTTGATACGTCGTGATTTAACCATTAACGCGATGGCAATGGAGAGTGATGGCAGGATCCATGACCCATATGGTGGCCAGCAAGATCTCAACGATAAACTGCTACGCCATGTATCAGACGCCTTTATTGAAGACCCTCTACGCGTTTTACGTGTCGCTCGCTTCGCAGCGAAGCTTGCTGATCTAAACTTTACGATTGCCGACGAAACCATGCGGTTAATGCGTCACATGGCAGAGTCCGGAGAGCTGAGCACACTGACTCCCGAGCGTGTTTGGCAAGAATGGCATAAATCTCTCTCTACTCCTCGCCCTGATATCTTCTTATCGGTTCTACGAGACTGTGGGGCATTAACCGTGGTGTTACCTGAAATTGATGCACTATTTGGCGTACCTCAACCTGAGAAGTGGCATCCAGAAATCGATACTGGCATCCATACTTTGATGGTGGCAGAGCAAGCCGCAAAATTGAGTAACTCACTCCCCGTCAGGTTTGCCGCCCAAGTGCATGACTTGGGTAAAGGCGTGACGCCAGAGAGCGAATGGCCAAGCCACAAAATGCATTGCCATACAGGATTAAAACTGATCAAAAAGCTGTGCGAACGTGTCCGGGTACCAAATGAGTTTCGTGATTTAGCCTTGATGGTGTGCGAACAGCACTCCAATATTCATCGCGCGGCTGAACTTAAACCACAAACCATAATTAAAATACTCAATAAACTTGATGTGTGGCGTAAGTCCGAACGTCTGCAAGATATCTTGCTTTGCTGCCAAGCGGATCACGCTGGTCGTAAAGGACTGGAAACGCAACCATATCCACAGGCGGATATTTTTAGGCAATCCTACCAAGCAGCAGCGGCAGTTGACGTTCAAACCATAATCAAAGAGGGCTTTAAAGGCCCTGCGATTCGTGACGAGCAAGAAAAACGACGTATTGAAGCAGTGAAAGCAGCACTTAAGAAGTAACGAACAAACAAAAACGCCCGCGGATTTCGCGGGCGTTTTTCGTTAACATCAATTATGCACTTAATAGAAAAGCGAACAAACCGACGCCCAAAATCAGACGGTAAATCACAAACGGTGTCATGCCCATGCGTGAAATCATCTTCAAGAAGAAGTGGATACAGATGTACGCACTGATAAACGATGTGATAATGCCAGTCATTAAGAAACCAACATGGACAGGTTCACCACTGGTCACTAACTTCATACCTAAGTAGCTACCAGCTAATGTAATGATTGGGATCGACATTAAAAACGAAAATCGGGCAGCCGCTTCTCGAGTAAAGCCAAGGTAAAGCGCTGCTGTGATGGTCGCCCCTGAACGTGAAGTTCCAGGAATCATCGCTAAGGCTTGAGCAATACCGATATATACAGCTTTCTTCCAACCCGTTTGGTATTCATCGGCAACGAGTTTAGCGTTTTTGTCTACCCACCATAGCAACAAGCCAAATACGATCGTGGTAGTCGCGATGACGTAAGCGCTACGTAGATACACTTCAATGATGTCTTTCATCAATAAGCCGAACACACAAGCTGGAATCGTCGCAATCACGATCATCCAAGCCAATTTAGCTTCTTTACTGCGATCTCCTTTAAAGATCGAAGCAAATAACGCTTGAAACAAAGTGATTACTTCATGACGAAAATAGATCACGACAGCCATTAATGTACCGACGTGAACAGCAACATCAAAGGCCAGACCTTGGTCTTCCCATCCTAAAATAGCGGAAGGCAGGATCAAATGGGCAGAGCTTGAGATAGGCAAAAACTCTGTCAGCCCCTGAATCAGAGCCAAAATAAAGGCTTCAAAATAACTCATGTAAACAACTCAAATTAAAAATGAAAGGAAACGGGTTTGAGCGAATCGACTGGCTGCATAGCATGCCAAATGTCTGCGACTGTGCGTCCATCGCCTGGGATCACTAATTGCGGTTCGAGATCATACAACGGCTTTGTGACAAAAGGATATTTGTAGATATCACTGCGAGGTAGCTCAGGTTTTTTCTTGGAGACGCGCTCACCGAACAACACTATATCGAGATCCAGTGTTCGATCCTGATACTTTTGCGCGTTTTCTTCGCGTCCCCACTTAAATTCAATCTCGCGTAGTTGATGGCTCAACTCTTCTAATGACAACTCGGTACGCATTGCAACGACAAAGTTGTAGAAATTCTTGCTGCTAAAACCAATAGGTTCGCATTCATATATCGGTGATACGAGAAGATTTTCTCCAAGCCGTTGCAGCTCCTGATACGCAGCAAGCACATGTTGCTCTCTTTCTACGTTCGTCCCAACACCGATATAGGTGGTGATCATGCTCGGCCTCGCTCAATCACCACACCAACAGCACGTGCTTGCGGCACGGCGCCAGGCTTCGCTAGGCGGATTTTCACCCAAGGCACTGAGAAACGCAGCATGATAAGCTCTGCTACTTCTTCAGCCACGCGCTCGACCAGTAAGAAACGACCATTTTCAATGTGGTTAAGTACCGCCTCACTCACCTGCGAATAATCCAGTGCATCTTGCACATCATCACTTTTGCCCGCAGGTTTATTATCGTGTGCCATTTCAATATCTAGAACCAACTTTTGTTTGATTTGTTGTTCCCAGTCGTACACGCCAATGGTGGTGATTACTTCTAACTGTTCAATAAAAACTTTATCCAGAGCCATCTTATGTCCTTCTATTACAGAGGTCGGATACCCGTGAGGGGTAATTTGATCGTAGTATTCTATACCTAAGTAACATTTACTTTGGTCATCACAATGTTACTTAGGTATAAACTGCGAAAGCATCTTTATATACAAGAAATCACATAATGCAAGCTCTATCACAGTGAGGATTTCTGCATTATGTAAATTCGGGGTATGATAGCAACTACGCGGGAACCGAGCATTAAATTCCAATCCATCAAGGACTTCTATGGACGCACTGGCACTGATAATGACAATGGCCGCCTATTTATTAGGTTCGGTTTCCAGTGCGGTTTTGATCTGTCGACTCTTAAAACTGCCAGACCCACGCAGTGTGGGATCTAACAATCCTGGAGCAACGAACGTATTGCGTATTGGCGGACGAGGAGCCGCTGTTTCAGTCTTGTTGTGTGATATGCTCAAAGGCACTATCCCCGTGTGGGGCGGATACTTTCTTGGTATCGACCCTATCATTCTTGGCGTCATCGCCATTGCTGCCTGTCTTGGCCACATGTACCCCATCTTTTTCCACTTTAAAGGCGGAAAAGGTGTCGCAACCGCGCTTGGCGCTATCGCTCCGATTGGTTTGGACTTAACAGGATTGGTAATGTTAACTTGGCTGTCAGTAGCCGCGCTATTCCGCTATTCATCCTTAGCGGCTCTCGTCACGGTTTTGGTCACTCCGTTTTATACTTGGATGTTTAAACCGCAATACACGTTACCTGTTGCTATGCTGTGCTGCTTAATCGTATTTAAGCATCATCAAAATATTCGTCGGCTTTTGTCTGGCGACGAGCCAAAAATCGGCGAGAAAAAACTGACACAAAAAAACTCGGCTTAATGCCGAGTTTTTCGTTTAAAGAAGGATGTATTGGTTACGCATGAACTCGATTCAGGAAGTTCAACAACATCTGGTTGACGAACTCAGGTTGCTCTAAACAACTGATATGTCCCGCTTGGGGAATCTCCACCAACTCACTGCCTGTGATACAGTCTTTCATTAAATAAGATTCAAAAACTGGACGGGGTTTATCTTCACAGCCCACTGCAATTAACGTCGGCAGAGCAAATTTTTCCGAATCCTCAATCACATCCCGGCGACCAAACACCATGCGCCCTATGCGAGCTACTTCCACCGCACGCTCACCGTTCAGCTCTTCTAAACTGCGTTTGAATGAAGCGACAAGTTTAGGGTTATCCTGATTGACGTTGTTGGCAAAGAACAGCGGCACAACGGCTTCAATAATTGGCGCAGGCACTGCTTGGACTTGGCTGATGGTATCAAGCATTGCAAAATACTTCTTATACGTAACTTCTGGCTCCCAGCCAATGAAGGTATCCATCAATACCAGTGACTTAACACGTTGCGGCGCTTGAGCCGTTAGCTCTGCTCCCCACATGCCGCCAACAGATAAGCCCACTATCGAGAACTCTTCGATATCTAAATGATCCATCAATGCCAACATATGTTGTGCATAGTCGGCCAATGACTGTGTCGATGCAGGTGCAGCGTCCGATTCACCATGTGCCCAAAGATCTGGCACAATACAACGGAATGACTGGCTTAAAACCTCAACTTGCGGCGCCCACATTTGGCTATCCCAAAGGTAACTATGACCAAATAGAAGCACAGGGCCCTCACCTTTATCTAGATAAGCAAGTTGCTGACCTTCAATTTCAAACTTATTCATTGTTATATCCATTTCTTATTCTTCCACGTCATCCTAGCACTGAAACAATAGCGAACTGCTCGCATCAGTCAGAATGTAAAACGAGGCGGTTCATTGAATAATTAAAAATAAAGGCCTCTGAGGAGCAGAGACCTTTATTACACAGAACCGGTTTCAAACCTACCGCATAAATTTGACTAAGCGACAGGTGTTAGTTGATCAATTGGCCAACGTGGACGAGCCTCTACTGACATATCAGCCACTTCGCCATTCTTCAAGCGCTGCATGCCTGCGTAAGCGATCATCGCACCGTTATCTGTACAGAACTCAGTACGTGGGTAGTAAACTTCGCCGCCAACTTTCTTCGCTAACTTCTCTAACTCAGCTCGCAAACGACGGTTAGCACTCACACCACCAGCAATAACAATGCGTTTCATGCCTGTTTGCTCAAGCGCGCGCTTACATTTAATAGCCAACGTAGCACACACAGCCTCTTCAAATGCCAATGCGATGTCCGCGCGAGTTTGCTCGTCATCACCGTTTGCAGCAATCGTGTTAGCCGTAAAGGTTTTTAGACCAGAGAAACTCATGTCCAAACCTGGCACATTCGTCATTGGGCGCGGGAACTTAAAGCGGCCCGGTGTACCTTTTTCCGCCAGTTTAGATAATAGTGGACCGCCTGGGTAATCCAAACCCATTAGCTTCGCTGTTTTATCAAACGCTTCGCCCGCCGCATCATCAATCGACTCACCTAGAATTTTGTACTCACCGATGCCTCTCACCTCCACCATCATAGAGTGACCGCCCGATACTAATACCGCC
>NZ_JADDYG010000164.1:69935-72167 GCF_015163535.1 Vibrio sp. OPT46
ACAAACGGGAACGGTGGAGGGTTATCTTCCAACATTGGGGCCAATAGGTGACCTTCCATATGATGAACAGGTACCGCTGGCACTCCCCAAGCATAAGCAATACTGCGACCGATAGTCGCACCCACTAATAGCGCCCCAACAAGACCAGGCCCCGCGGTATACGCGACACCATCGATGTCTTTTGAAGTTAAGTTCGCTTCTTTTAGTGCCTCTTTAATAAGAGGAATGGTTTTCTTTACGTGGTCACGTGAAGCCAACTCAGGCACCACACCGCCGTAATCTGCGTGCAGTTTTACTTGGCTGTATAGCTTGTGTGACAAGAGACCGTTTTCATCGTCATAAATTGCGATGCCAGTCTCGTCACAAGAGGTTTCAATACCAATAATGCGCATGGTTTTCTCAGTATGCTTTCTGTATAGAGGAAATTTGGGCGTCATATTACCTCGCCTTGGTGCTGCAAACAAATTTTGTACAGACAATAATCGACAAAAGGCTTTACAAAGTAGTTGTGATCGGATTAAAATTCCGCACCATTTTTGATCAAGCTGGTAAGAGACCTAACAATTGTGATTTGGTCTGTTGAATACCAGCGTTAACGAATAACCCCTGAGGTGAAAGGCATATGCCAGTAGTTAAAGTACGTGAAAACGAACCGTTCGACGTTGCTCTACGTCGTTTTAAGCGCTCTTGCGAAAAAGCAGGTATCCTTTCTGAAGTGCGTCGTCGTGAGCACTACGAAAAACCAACTACAGTTCGCAAACGCGCTAAAGCAGCAGCTCAAAAGCGTCACGCTAAGAAGCTAGCTCGCGAAAACGCTCGTCGCGTTCGCCTGTACTAATAACTGAGCTCCAAAAGGAATTTAGTTATGGCTCTGATTGATCAACTCAAAGAAGAGCAAAAATTAGCGATGAAAGCCAAGGACAAATTGCGCCTTGGTACTATTCGTTTAGCCCTATCAGCAATCAAGCAACGTGAAGTTGACGAACAGATTACTCTGAACGATGACGACATTCTTGCAGTATTGACCAAGATGGTTAAACAACGTCGCGACTCTGTAGCGCAGTTTGAAGCAGCGGGTCGTCAAGATCTTGCTGATGCGGAACAAGCAGAAATTACCGTTCTTGAGGACTTTATGCCTCAACCACTGACAGACGAAGAAGTAGCGGCTCTCATCGAGAACGCGATTGCTGAATCTGGCGCAGCTGGCATGCAAGACATGGGCAAAGTAATGGGCGTTCTGAAACCGCAAATTCAAGGGCGTGCAGATATGGGTAAAGTAAGCGGTTTAGTTCGCGCTAAATTGGCTTAAGGTACCCCACCCAATTGCAGCAAGCCGTGCTATCCTTTGGAGCGCACGGCTTGTTTGTATCTGGATGGATGGAATGAAATCAATGGGCAATACGCTCATTCTTTTAAGGCATTCACTCCACTCATCATCTTCTTTTTTTGTTAGGTTTTATGGCTGGACACATCCCTCGCAGTTTTATCGATGACCTTCTAGCTCGACTTGATATTGTCGATATCATCGACGCACGTGTGAAACTTAAGAAAAAAGGCAAAAACTACGGCGCATGCTGCCCTTTCCACAACGAAAAGACACCCTCATTCAGTGTCAGTCAAGAAAAGCAGTTCTACCATTGTTTTGGTTGTGGCGCGCACGGAAATGCCATCGATTTTTTGATGGAATTCGACCGACTAGAATTCGTCGAAGCCATTGAAGAACTCGCTTCATACTTGGGTTTAGATGTTCCTCGAGAACAACGTAGCGGCGGTAATGGTTCGTTTCAGTCAGGCCCACAAGCAAGCAGCAGTGAAAAACGTAACCTATACGACTTAATGGGCAGCATTGCTCAATTTTATCGTAACCAACTCAAACAGCCAGCAAGTAAGGTGGCGATTGAGTATCTAAAAGATCGCGGCCTGTCTGGTGAAATCGTCCAGAAGTTTGGCATCGGCTATGTGGCTGATGAATGGGATTTAGTTCGTAAGAACTTTGGCCAGAATAAAGAAAACCAAGACATGCTCGTCACAGGCGGCATGTTGATTGAAAACGATAAAGGCAACCGCTACGACCGATTCCGTGGTCGAGTGATGTTTCCTATTCGAGACAGACGCGGCCGAGTAATAGGCTTTGGTGGTAGAGTATTAGGTGACGGGACACCAAAATATCTCAACTCACCCGAAACCCCGATATTTCATAAAGGTAAAGAGTTGTATGGCCTTTATGAAGTA
>NZ_JADDYG010000164.1:72229-94579 GCF_015163535.1 Vibrio sp. OPT46
CTACAAGCGTACCGTGAGCCACCACAAATTTTAGTGGTTGAAGGCTATATGGATGTTGTCGCGCTTGCTCAATATGGCGTAGATTATTCCGTTGCCTCATTGGGAACCTCGACAACGGGCGATCACTTGCAAGTGTTATTCAGGCAAACAAGCACCGTCGTGTGTTGTTATGACGGTGACCGCGCAGGCCGTGAAGCAGCGTGGCGTGCCATGGAAAATGCATTGCCTTACCTAACTGATGGTCGCCAGTTAAAATTCATGTTTTTGCCGGATGGAGAAGATCCCGACTCTTATATCCGGCAAAACGGAAAACAAGCATTTGAGCAGCAAGTGTCTAATGCGATGCCCTTGTCTGAATTCATGTTCAGCTCATTGACTCAGCAGGTCGACATGAGCACGAAAGAAGGCATGGCAAAACTGAGTACTCTTGCGGTTCCTCTCATTGATAAAGTCCCTGGCGGCACTTTAAGACTATACTTGAGAGAATTGCTTGGCCGCCGTTTGGGTTTGGTTGATGAACGCCAACTACAGCAGCTAATTTCAAAACAAGGTAAAGAGGATAAAAGGCCTCAACCTCATAAAGAAATCAAGCGAACGCCGATGCGAGAAGTGATCGCGTTACTGATTCAAAACCCACAATACGTAAGTATGGTGCCAGATCTAACTAGCGTTAGAGATTTGCCCATTCCTGGTCTAAGTTTATTTGTTGATGTACTTGATAAATGCCAAGCGCATCCCCATATCAACACAGGCCAATTATTAGAGCATTGGCGAAACAGCCAAAATGAGACCCTTCTGTCTCGTCTCGCGAGTTGGGACATTCCACTCGATGAGGACAACCAAGAAGAAATCTTTTTAGACTCACTGGATAAAATTATTGCCCAGTGCGTAGAAAAACAAATTGAAAACCTGCAGGCCAAAGCAAGAAGTGTCGGTTTATCAGCCGAAGAGAAAAGGGAGCTGCTAGCACTTATGCTAGATTTAAAAGCGTAACCCTGTTTAATTAGTCAGCAACGATTTAATTTGTTATAGTAAGTGGTTTGCATTTCGCATACTGATTCCTTCACCAGATTACGAAGTTGGATACCGTCTATGGATCACAATCCGCAGTCACAGCTAAAGTCACTTGTTATTAAAGGCAAGGAACAAGGCTATCTGACCTACGCCGAAGTAAATGACCACCTACCTGCTGAAATCGTAGATTCAGAACAGGTAGAAGACATCATTCAGATGATCAACGACATGGGCATTAAGGTAGTAGAAACTGCTCCTGATGCTGATGATTTAGCACTGAACGATGACACAAATATTACCGATGAAGATGCAGCCGAAGCTGCAGCCGCTGCACTTTCTAGCGTAGAGAGTGAGATTGGTCGTACAACAGACCCAGTACGTATGTACATGCGTGAGATGGGTACTGTCGAACTTCTAACTCGCGAAGGCGAAATCGACATCGCAAAACGTATTGAAGAAGGTATTAACCAAGTTCAATCGTCTGTTGCTGAATACCCAGGCACAATTCCGTACATTCTTGAGCAATTTGACAAAGTTCAAGCTGAAGAACTACGTCTTACAGACCTAATTTCAGGTTTTGTAGATCCAGATGCTGACGACACCGCTGCACCAACGGCAACACACATCGGTTCTGAACTGACTGAATCTCAGTTAGAAGAAGAAGACGATGAAGACGTTGATGACGACGAAGATAGCGATGACGATTCAGATGATTCTGAAGAAGATGTAGGTATCGATCCTGAATTAGCGCTAGAGAAATTCAACCAACTACGCAGCACCTATCAAAATCTTCAATTAGCAATCAACGAATACGGCTATAACAGCCCGAAAGCAACCGTTGCTAATGAAATGATGCTAGACGTATTCCGCGAGTTTCGTCTAACGCCTAAGCAGTTTGATCACCTAGTGAATGAACTGCGTACTGCTATGGATCGCGTTCGTACTCAAGAGCGCCTGATCATGAAGTCTGTGGTTGAATACGGCAAAATGCCGAAGAAATCATTCATCGCGCTGTTCACTGGTAATGAATCAAGTGAAGCTTGGTTGGATGAAGTTCTTGCTTCAGACAAGCCATACGCTGAAAAGATCAAACGTAACGAAGAAGAAATCCGTCGTTCAATCGCTAAGCTAAAAATGATTGAAGAAGAGACTTCTCTAAACGTACAGAACATTAAAGACATCAGCCGTCGTATGTCTATCGGTGAAGCAAAAGCTCGCCGTGCGAAGAAAGAGATGGTTGAAGCGAACTTGCGTCTTGTAATTTCTATCGCGAAGAAATACACCAACCGTGGTCTACAGTTCTTGGATCTCATCCAGGAAGGTAACATCGGTCTGATGAAAGCGGTAGATAAATTCGAATATCGTCGTGGTTACAAGTTCTCGACTTACGCAACGTGGTGGATCCGTCAGGCAATCACTCGTTCAATCGCGGACCAAGCACGTACGATTCGTATTCCGGTACACATGATCGAAACGATCAACAAGCTAAACCGTATTTCTCGTCAAATGTTGCAAGAGATGGGTCGTGAGCCACTACCGGAAGAACTGGCAGAGCGCATGCAAATGCCAGAAGACAAGATTCGTAAAGTACTAAAAATCGCTAAAGAGCCTATCTCAATGGAGACACCAATCGGTGACGACGAAGATTCGCATCTAGGTGATTTTATCGAAGATACAACGCTAGAACTTCCGCTAGATTCTGCAACTGCAACTAGCCTTAAAGTGGCAACAAAAGACGTGCTTGCAGGTCTAACGCCACGTGAAGCGAAAGTACTTCGTATGCGCTTTGGTATCGACATGAACACTGACCATACTCTAGAAGAAGTTGGTAAGCAGTTCGACGTTACTCGTGAACGTATCCGTCAGATCGAAGCAAAAGCACTACGTAAACTTCGTCACCCAAGCCGCTCAGAGACTCTGCGCAGCTTCCTAGACGAATAATCGCAGCGCATATAAGCTTTTAGAAATCAAAAAAGGTGACTTTAGGTCGCCTTTTTTATTATCTACTGTTCTAAGTGGATAAAAACTAAGCGCAATTGCCCTAGTTGGTATCTAGACACCTTGCAACGCTTCCCCTATAATCGTTGTCCTATTAAGGCCCCTTAGCTCAGTGGTTAGAGCAGTCGACTCATAATCGATTGGTCCGCAGTTCAAGTCTGCGAGGGGCCACCATATTCTAGAAGGCGTAGCAGGTTAGTACCTGCTACGCTTTTTTTGTACCTAGTGATTTTGGGTGTAGTTGTGGGTGTAGTTAGGAAGTTGCTTAGCTCACAATTTTGGACGCTTTGCTGAGCTTGCCAACATTTTTCCATCACGAGCAGAACAGAAAATTCGATAAGATAATAAAAAAGCGCCCCTTATGTGAAAGGGGGCGCTTTTTTATTATCTGCCTATTTTACTCAATTCCGTGTTTACGATCATACCAAATAGCTAACAAAGGCAAACCGATTGTACCAACGGTAACTAGAGCTAAAAATAAAAGTTGAGCTAAAGTCATACCCGTTACATCCAAAAGTTGTACTAACATATTGAAACCCGCCCTAGTGTTCTTGTGGTTATATTTTAACCTAAAAATACAAAACTTGATAATGTGCTTACCGGCCAAGATAGATAACTGTAATCTCTTCTCGCTCATGCCCTAACTCTCTACTAATAATAAGGCGAGCTTCTTTATCTGCACTTTTTTGTTGTCTACTCAGTTCTCTGCTAGTTAAACCACCCGCTTTAGGTGCATTCATTCCTGTCAGTTCTATGTATCGCTGTTGAGCATATTGATGGCGTAGACCATGGTTCTTGCATAACCCAACCTTCCTACAAGTATTTTCGTAGTGCTTTAGCTGTTGAATGTACTTTTTGCCTGCGGGAATCAGAGAGCCTCTTGGGGCAATAGCTATAGCTCGTTCTAATACCTGCTTTTGATATTCGTTTCTGATTGGTACCTCTCGCGCCTTGCCACCTTTAGTCCAAGAACCCATTAAATGAATTCTATCTGCTTTAATCGCTATACTGGGGTTAAACTTCAAAGCTTCTTCCCGCCTCAGACCGAATGCAGATTGTAGCTCTAACGCTATTTTTATATATGGGTCTGAGATTGCGTTAAACTTTACTTCATCAAGCTCTTTCGCCTTGTTGGTACTATTGTCACTGAAAACTCTCTTTCCTATCCCCAACTCTTCATTGGACTTGGGTAACAAATGCTCACGTCCAGTCTTTTCGAATACCCAACGAATATGTGCCATTCGGTTTTTTATAGTTCCAACGCTTAAGCCTTGACTTTGCCAATGCTCAACCAAAAATTTTACGTGCTTTAACTTAAGTGTATGTGGAGTTAAGTGCCTGTACCCTCCTCTCTTTAATTGTTTTTCGATTTGGATGAGGATGTTTTTACGTGCAGCTTGAGATGCATAACTCCCATCAATGTTGCGCTTCATTAACAAAACTAGGCCGTGTCGTAAGTTTGGTTTGCTCATGACTCTTACTCCTAAACAAATAAGAGCCATATAGCTCATATGGCTCTATCTACTTGAAAAATGATGGAGAAAACGTAATCAAACCACGTGAACCTGATGGTTAGTGATAAGCCCAATTCAAACTTATGGTTAGTAAGATGAATGCCTCAGAGGCGATTAGGGCAAGAGTGATGGTTTGTGTATCGATAGTTACGAATATCGTACATGATCTACTTGAAGAAGCGTGAGCATCTACGAGAAGAGCATTATGACGTCACAATGCTGGTTACGTTTCTTTCTCCTATTGAACATTTATGATTTATGAAGAGTCTTTATAGCGACGGCTACTTTTTTATTTACGTGATGAGGCTACCAAGCCGTCACTTGGCTGTCACCAAGTGACCCCGCTTAAAAGAAATAACGAGAATATAGAAAAAATAAGGTGGTGCGCTCGCGGTATACCTCCTGTCACTACCTATTTCACAGCTAGTGACAGGAGGGCTTCAACGTGCGTTCTTTATGCTGTTGAGCAGTGGTTCTTTGATACCATCAATACATAGGACAGCTTCTTGCAAAGACGATTCAAGGCGTGGATCAAAGTAACCATACTGAACGAATATCTGACGTTTGATGTCATCTGGGGATTTCAAGTAATTGATTATATTTTCATCTGTAAGCTTAAATGGTGGCTCTTGGATTAACATGGCCGTAATTGCTTTAGCCATGACTGCGCGATGCTGCAAGTCCAAACTCGTGACAGCATCTCTAAACATACCTTCTATGTCTTCCATGTAGCGCTTCCAAATAAATTCGTCCATCTGCACCATACATCCCCCTTTACGTTGTTTTGTTCGCACTGCGAACATTCACTTACAGTATTACTATAAGCGAATCAGAAAATCTTAATGTGAACAAAGCCAAGAGCAATGAATAAAAAGTAATGAAGATGCTCTTCTAAGCAGTAATTAGGTTAATACTAAGGCCTAACTAAAGAATGCTGCTGACCTTCACGAATTTGATAATACCTGCTTTTAGAGCGTCTTCACGGACATTTCAACTAATAAGAACATCGATATGCAAGGTGACCCACTTAGTTTAGTTTGCTAGCATTTTTTGCACGTTTAAGATTCAGGAAAAACCAATGAGTACAAAAGCTTACCTATCCATAGAGAGCATCATGAGTGGTTGTCTATCAACAGGCTGCAATACTTTCTATTCTATGGGAAACAGCTATCAGCTAGGTCATGAGGATGAGATTACCGTCCTATCTTTCTCTCATTCGATTGCACACGATAGCCGCTCGATCCATGCTCCAATTCAAATTGTTAAGAAAATTGATAAATCTTCACCAGTATTGGCTCAAGCGTGCTCCGATGGGGAAGAGTTAAAATGCCGCCTGACTTTTTATAGGCCAAATCATAAAGGTGGGGATGAGCTTTTTTATGAGATAACGTTGAGTGGTGCCCTAATTAGGTCAGTTTCATCTCATATGCCACATGTTGTCGACTTCAACGAAAGCGAGATGACAGAAACTATCGCTATTTCATACAGGGATATTAACTGGCGTCATGTTGGAGCAAACACTGCTGCTTTTGCATCTTGGATACAGCCACTTTCCGAACTTAAGGAAAAAGCAACCCAATGAGCAATATTCCTACGCACATAGAAGAAGACGAAGTAAGAGTTGCAGTTAGAGGCTTGCTTCGTCAAGCTAACATGTACAGCATGAGTCACTTGCAAGACCCAACCATCCAACATCAATTTCGGGAAGAATATCGTTTTCTTGGTCAATGCCTATTGAATGATTACAGAGATGGGATTCTAGTAGGGAGCAAAATTGTTCGTCTGGTAAAGCAAGAACGACAAAGCTTGATCGATCAGGCATTTGAGCTAGGCAAGTATAGTATTGGAATAGTTGCTGGTGCAGGCCAGCTCTCAGCTGGGTATGGACTATGCGTTACGAGCTCTGTTTTCTCGATTGTTGGCGCTTCTTGGTGTGGAGGTGTTGGAGCTCCAATGATGGCTCATGGAGCTAATAACGTGTTCGAAAACTCATATAATATTGCTGGTAACATCGACCAAAACTGGAACGGTCGATATACAGGAAAGTACGGCAATAATACTGGTTTTATGAAAAAAGGCTATCGAATCGCAGCAAAGCATATGGGGCTATCAGAGCAAGATGCAGATACAGCATTTGCTACTGTTGACTTAGCTACTAGTGCTTATGGTCTGGCAAATAAGAAAAAAGTAGTACAAACTTGGACAAACGCACCAGACTCTAAACAGCTAATGCTATTTAACTATGCAAAACGAGACTATGAAAAAGGATTTAAAGCCATGAGTAAAGGGGCTTTAGGTATAGAGTTTTCAGCCAACTACTTTACTGCACAGGGAGCATTAGAGCCGTACTTTAAGGAAAAGGAATAATGCCTTTATTGGAATATATTTTACTGAGTGTTCTCGGGGTATTGATTTGCCATTATTTTTCAGGTTTCTATTCTAAAAAAAATAATATTATTGCCTTCTTGGGATACTTATTTATTTTAGGTAACTTTGGTGGGCAGCATTATAATGTATTGTTTAATAAGGAGTTTATTGATAACTGGCTGTTTTTCATTGAAACAAACAATAGCTACTACACTGATACCTACAGATTTGTCGCTATGCTTTTCTTATTCTTAACAACTCTGACGTTACCACCATCTAAGTTTGGCAAACTCTTCAAGCGTATCTCTCGTCGCTCTTGATTAAGGTTCCTCGTAAACAGTAAGCCTATACATTGGTCCAATATTTAACTAATGCGGAACCAAACTGCCAATCCCTACAAGTGGAATTAACGTTCGCAGTGCGAATAAAAAGCGAGGCCTATAGCCTCGCGTACATAAATTTAATCTTTAAAAGTCTGTTCTTGCTCTACTAACCAATCAACAAAGTCTCGCTCACGCCATCCCAAACAACGTCCGTTGATTTGAATTGGTTTGGGGAAACATTTGTCTTTGGCCCACCAACGCCAGATCGTCCTCGGACTGCGACCTAGTGAATCTGAAACTTCTTTAAGGGACATAATTCGATCTCTTGCCATGAGCATCCTCCTTTTCTCATTTGATGACTGAACCAGTATCTTTGATAAAAAGAGGCGTAACGGTTTTAAGAGGTCGATTGATTGAATTGATCAGATGTTCGCAGTGCGAACGACATAAAATTGGTTTTTCTCAATTTACTTCACTTACTCCACTTTAAGTGAGGTAAGTGAAGTAAAGTTATGAACATACAATCTCAGAAATGTGGACGATAGCTGCTTGGAAACAAATACAGCCTGTAGCCATCTTTGTAACGAGTTTCAATTTTCCCCTCATCAGCTAATCGCTGTAGAGCTCTGCCGACATGAGCAACATAGTTACATGGTATGCCTAAGATCTGGCTAATTTGGCCTGGTGCAAGCCATTCAGTCTGGCTTCGATTATCATCAGCCTCCATTGATATTCGCTCCTGAAGCATTTTATACCAACGCCCTTTATCCAAATATTTATCAGATACCGTCTCAACCAGAGCCTGCTCGTCCATTGACAGTACCCAAGGCTCACCAGCTTCATACATGTGCTTGACCTCCAACCAAAACTGCCGCAATGACTCGGGCTCTTCTTGGCGAAGGCTGCCAGTTCCGTTGTATTGCCACCCGAGAATCCGATTCACAGTAGTCATATCAATGGGTTCATTGAGCTCAATCACACCAAACCGAGTATTACCCGTTCTGTCCTTCAAGAAGTCTTGGCCGTTTACCGTCGCTATCAAAAGCGTTTGCCTCGGTTTTTTGAGGTCGGTACGCGCATAGGGCAACCTGATTGTGTCTGCCTCTTGGGATATAAAGGCTTTCAGCTGACCTTGACTGTGCTTTGTTGAGGACTCCAGTTCACCGAGTTCAACAATCCATGACTTAATAATAGGTAACACGCTATCTTTGCAGCGGGGATCTAATGCCCGACCTCCAAGAAATGCCCCTTGTACGATGTCACCTATTCTTGATAAGAAAGCGGTTTTTCTAAAAGACTGCTTACTCTGAAGCACTGGAACTAACTTACTGCTAAACCGAGGCTCGTATAGCGCCGCAATACAACCTACAAGCCACCTCCGCATAATTAGCTCCGTAACTTCAGGTTTCTTAGAACGGATGCACCCAATAACTTTCTTCACTCGTTCGACGCCATCCCATTCAGAGTCAGCCAGATGCAAAACAATAGGGTGATATGAACGCTCCTTTGCCAAAACATGTAGATGATCACCAATTGCTGCTTTTGGTACATCGAATCTTGCACAGTCGCTTATCAGCTTACTCATTAACACCTCATATTGCATAACCTTACCGTTATGGAGCACTTCTATCTCAGTGTTCATCGCATTTAAGTAAGGGACGTATCCTTTGTGATCTAACAGTACCCTCAGGTTGTCATCTGTATTGAGAATAAGCTTCTTAAACCCTTCTTTTTTCTTGTCTGGAAAATCGAGTTGAGACTCGCTCGGCTGACTTTTATCACTTGCTGCTGTCACTTTTCCCCCCTTGACTCTCCATCCAGTTATCTAGCTCAGACTCTCGCCACCCAAGGCAGCGTCCATTGATCAGAATGGGTTTCGGAAATGTTTTCTCTTTTGCCCACCATCGCCAAATAGTTTTGGGAGTTCGCCCTAAGGCTTCTGATACCTCTTTCAAGGACATGATTCGGTTATGTGTCATCAACTTTCTCCTTATCTCATCAAGTGACAGGAGTTAGTATCTTGGAAAAAAAAGGAGGGAGCGGTTTTAGGAGGTCGATTGCTTTAATTGATCTTGATAAAGAAGTTGTAACCAAAAGAAGATGTTCGCAGTGCGAACAAAAGATAAAAATTGGCGTCAAAAGTCCTCGCAATAAAGAGTGAAACCAATTTGTGGACAAAACTGTTTTACGGGTTTAACTAAACTGTCATTTGACGGATTACCAGAGATATAGCAAAACCTCTAATCGGTAGGCCGAAACCAGTCACCAACTACAATTCAGTAGAACAGTTTTTAAAAGCGGATAAGGCTATACCTTCGAATTCTCATTCGACTACTTACGACTTAATCATCAACGACCAGCCATTTTTGGCTTGGCTATGAGTATCAGGCTTTATCACATATTGATCATGGGTGTTTCTTTAGCTCTATTTTTGATTTTAAGCGGAAGTTTGCCTTCTGCCCCCCCATGATGGTGCGTTTCGGCATGCCCAAAAGCTGCAAATACTGTTCATAGGTCATAAAAGGCATATTTATTACTATTTGATATGAAAGCATGGTGCTATCCTAGTAAGCTATTGAATGTTTAATATTGGCTCATAGAGCTGCCGGTCTAAACGTCTGAATGCGAGAATTACTGATCGTATATGCTAGAAAAACAGTAGCAATTACTGCCTTTTGATTATGAAGGTGGTAAAAATGTGACCGAAAGACTATGTGAAACGCTTGTAGAAGGTGAGCCACTTCCGAATAGGCAAATGACTGAAGAGCAGTTCGAAAGTCTAGAAGAGAAATATCTTATGATATTGACGTATTTAAAATTCTCAATGGCGAACTAACGAAATTACGAACTCTCACATTCGATAAAGCACTTTTATAAGAAACAGCTATTGAGAGTGCTATCGCAATCTATGACGGTGACTCTACCTTTATCATGTATAAGAGTTCACAGCAAGCCGTAGCCGGAACCTACCTAGTAGATATGGACGCCCCTCTCCCTAAACGAAATCCAACGTATTCTGGGTAAAAAAACTAGCT
The DNA here is from genome assembly GCF_015163535.1 of Vibrio sp. OPT46. Taxonomy (NCBI): domain Bacteria; kingdom Pseudomonadati; phylum Pseudomonadota; class Gammaproteobacteria; order Vibrionales; family Vibrionaceae; genus Vibrio; species Vibrio sp. OPT46. Next base: position 82,481 of record NZ_JADDYG010000164.1, read on the forward strand.
ATCAGTTTTAATGGAACGATGATTACTATTGATGAGGGTGATGTGAAGGTTGTGAGTCGGGTTGATTTAGTAATATCAAAATCGAATTTGTAGGCTGTAGACACCAATAATGTAGCGAACGATTAAAAATTTATTATTTGACAGATTATATGAAAATTTTACTTCTATCAGATTTACATGCCGTTTTAGAAAATGACAGCCAAAATCTAAGCAACTCAAGGCTTCACCTTGATCAGAATGGAAATGGTGAATGGGGTAACGCACTTATAAGTTACATCAGCACACTTAACATCAAGTATGACTTAATAGTCTGCTGCGGGGATATTGCTAACAAAGGATCTAAAGCATCTTTCTTGGCTGGGTGGACGTTTCTTAACAATTTGAGTCGCACGTTACCCAATGCAAAATTAGTATGTGTACCAGGTAATCATGACCATCAGTCAAGACCAGACCTTAGTGACCCAGATGGTTTTTCTCCAAAACATCAATTGCAGTTTTGTGAACCACCTTTCCCGTTTAATTGTCATGAAAAGAATACACACTTTTGGGCATGGAACTGGGTTTTAGACGATAGTGACCCCCAGTCAAACTTAGTTTTACTAAATACAAGCGCTTATCATGGCTTTAGTAATGAATCACATCATGGCAGAGTGGCTCTCGAAACAGTCGACCAAATAGAGAAAAGACTTGCCAACCAATCAAGCCCCAAAGCAATAAACATTCTTATCTGCCACCATCATCCACAAAGAATGGAACATGCACATGATGATTATGACGGTCAACAAATGAGCGGCGGACAAAAGCTACTCAACTCATTGCAGAAAGTAGATCAAGGTCCATGGCTAATTTTACATGGTCACAAGCATTATTCCTGTATTTCAAAAGCTTCAAGTGAAGGTGAAGATCCACCAATAGTCTTTTCGGCAGGCAGTGCATCTGCAAAATACGCAGACCTCATAGATAATCAATTTTATTCAATCGATATTGACATAACAAAAACTTCTGAAAACGAACGAGTTATTGGTACATTTGAAACGCATCAGTTCTCTGTTGGCAGCGGCTGGAAGCCTTCAGCTTCCACCAATATGCCAGCTAAAAGTGGACTTGGTTCAAATATCAATTCACGAACATTGATTAATAGAATAAAAGCTCTTTTAAAAAATGAAGCATTTTTAGAAGAAACTGACATAAAAGATATAAACGACGAACTCCGATATTTTTTGCCTGCAGAGTTCAAAAAATTTAAGAGTAGGTTAGAAAAAAATTCACTAGTTTCTGACATTGATGAAGCAAACCAGTTCATTTTACAGGTAGGGCCAGCCGATGCTAAATAGAATCCCAAGTGTCAGCGATTCTTTCAACGCAAAAACATCAACCACCGAGGATCTCTGCGAAACTTTTATCACAAATGAATTTTATGACAAATTAGCCTGTCCAAACCACTGTATTATGATCGGACCTAGAGGCAGTGGTAAAACAACGCTCATGAGAATGTTGGACATTGAATCTCTTGAGCTATGGAAATCAGAAAAAGCAAGTGAATATAGAAAGACCATCAATTATTCAGGTGTATTTATACCCACAGACCGTTATTGGAAAACACAATATCAAAAAATTGAAAATAAATTAAAAGGTGATGAAATATCAAAGAAAGAAAAATTACGATATGACACCGCAATTATTCTTTTGGAACAATTATTTTCTTATCACGTTTTTGAAAACCTCCTCTCTGTAGTTAATTACAGATGCAGCAGAACAATAAAGAAAACTAACAATTTTAAGAACGTGGAATTTACTAAAGAATCTGAAGTAGAGCTAGTTCACAGCCTAAAAAACATCCTAAATGTTGAACCAAGAATAAATTCTTTAAAAAGTCTTTTAACAGAAGTCATCTTAAAAAAACAACTTATATCCAATACCGTAAACAACCTTATATCCAACGATGATGTTGATGTCCAAGAAGTAGGTCACTTTGATTTAATAAGTAATCTAGAAAGTGTTGTTGCTATCGTTAACACATACTTTGAAGAAAAAAGTGGAAAATGGGCGTTTTTATTTGACGAGTTGGAACTTGCACCAAACCAGATAATCAAACCACTGGTAAACGAAATGCGTGGTGGGCATAGGGATATTATATTCAAACTTGCTCTATCACCTTATCACAAAGGTGTCTCTATAACTGATGACACCGATAGTGCCATGAAAGCTCAAGATATAGAATTGATTGACCTAACAGGTCTAAGTGACAATGGGGGTAATAACTTCGCTAATTCACTATGTACCGCTCTATTTCAAAGAAAAGGGCTCTATAACAATATTGAGCATTACTTTGAAGAACCTAAAGATATAAATATCGACAAAGATTTTAACGATTTGTCAGCGAAGGACCCTTCCTTCAATAACTATCTTATTGAAAGAGGTTTCAAGTCTGATATCTATACTAATCAGAATAGCCAACTTAGAAAAATAAAATTTATTGTGCATCTACGGAACTTTAAACGTAGTAAAGATGGTAAAAAACATGCACGAAGAAGACCTGCCGACTACTATGGTGGGTTTGAAAACATATGTAAATCGGTCGAGTATAATCCTAGAATGCTTATCGGTTTAATGAATAAATTTATTAATCATGCTAAAGATGGGAAAATAAGTTTAAATCAGCAATTAATAAGCTTACAAGAATACTTTCATGACTACCGTTCGTTACTAGGCACAATTGCAGTAGATTCCGGAGACGATAAATTTAACAATATATATGATTTAATATCAGAGATCGCACTATTTTTTAGAGACGAAATTCATGGACCACAGTTTAAAACCCAACCTAAAGGTTCAATAGCAATCAAAAACAAAATAAGTGATGAACTCAATGAAATAATAGGATATGCACTTAATGCTGGCGCACTTGTACCAATCGATACTGAGATAGGTTCGTTAAATGATTTAAACTCTAGTAAACGCTGCAGATTATCTTATATCTTCTCACATCATTATGACCTGTTAATGACTAAGCAAAGTGAGATAGATATCGTAGATCTAATAGAACAAACTAAGCTTAAATCGACTAGATTGAAAATCGTTGACTTACTAGGTTTTACTAACTATCAACAATACTCTTTGGAGCTTGAATGAAAATACTAAGTGATAGCTTTAATGGACCGTATGACTTATCAATATTAGGATTAGGTTACGAAGAACGAGCGTCAAGTAAATATAACCAAGAAAAAGACTTACTTGGTGAAGTCTTAGCTTTGGGTTACCTGACACATACTGAGATTCTTCATTATAAAGCTAATAAAGATAAGTATGTGTCAGGGCATAGCAATGTCTTTGAAGGAAATGATAAGGATGTTAAATCATATTTGAATGAATGGCTTAAAGAAAAGATTGGTGAAAAAAATAAACCTATCAATGTATTAATAGATATCACAGTTTTTTCCAGATCAAGACTTGCTGCACTATTATATATTTTGGTGAAAAGCCTGCCTAAAAGCTCTATCTTAACTATATCTTATGAAATATCGAAGTTCGTTTCTGCACCTGATGGGCTATCTCCAATAAAAAAAGTGGGAGATATTATACCTGAACTATCTGGCACTATAGGGGATCTAAATAAACCAACAGCGTTAATCTTAGGTTTAGGTTATGAAGACGGCAAAGCTCTTGGATTAGCAACTTATCTTGAGCCAGAGTTCAATTTTGCTTTAGTCCCAATTGGTGTTGACAAAAAATTTGACGATTTAGTTGTTAAAAATAATCAGGCATTCTTAAATGAGATCCCTAGTTCGAGAATTGTCCATTACAGATTAGATCAACCTTATAACACATACATTGATATGAGAGACCTAGTAAGTGCGACCTCTTCGTTTGCGACACCTCTTATAGCCCCGTTAGGACCTAAAATTCTAACAGCCATTAGCGTTCTTATTGCTATTGAATTTAATGAAAAATTGCCTGTTTGGCGAGTATCTTCCGACTATGAAGAAAAGCCAGTAAACAGAAAACCTAGTGGAACCAGTGTTAAACTTTCGGTTATGATTTAAATAAAGACGCCCATATTTTTGTGGGCATTTTTTTTACTTACACAGTAACTCTGACTCTATGCCGTCTTCACTAGCCTAAGACCACCACCTAAGCAATAATCGCTAGCAAACAAATGGGGCAATTTCGAGTTAGAAAATATCACGGGCAAATCAAATAAGAATGAGATCGCAATGTGTCACTTACTACTTTCGATGCATCAACAATAAATAAAAAGTAATGCAGCGTTCGCACTGCGAACGTCAATCCACCTTCACCAAAGACTAACTACATTTGATCCCGTGTCTTCCACTCTCAATAGCTTCGTCTCCCATAGCTCAAGGGCATGCCTTTTCTCACTTAGATACTCGTATCTATCGTAATGTTTTGAGCTCACATCATTCAGTGCATGGTTCTGTAGCCTATCTCTCAATGCTTTACTTACACCCAGCTCTCCCATCAAGGTTTTACACGTACGGCGCAAATCCCTGGGGATGAAATGCTCAAAGTGTGGGTGATCATCTCGATAACGAGCAATGGTTTGACTCAATGAATCTAAGCGAACGTGGTCATTGTCATCTTTATGATGAGGGAAGATAAATGGACTAGCTGAGTTGCTTTCTCTGAGCCTTTCTAAGATAGACATCGCTGATTCAGTCAAAGGGACCAAATGGCTACGCTTGTTTTTCGAAAGGTCAGGAGTGATAAGTAACGTTCGTTCATCCCAATTGATTGCCGTCCATTTTGATGCTGCAATCTCATAAGGTCTTTGTCCACCAGTATGAATACAAAGAAGAATAAGGCATCGCATCATTTCTGAGGCTCGAACTCCTTCTATATCAAATTCAATATCATGCATAAACTGATGTAATTCCGTGAACGTTAGATAGCGCTCCCCTACTCGCTCTGCATCTTTTTGTTTTGGTATAGAAGATACTGGGTTAAGGAGGAGACCAAACTTAGCGTCTCTCAAGTAATTCGCAGGATCATTGTCATGTGAAAGGCCATAATTAAATGCGGCATGAAGGTAGCTTCTGACTCGATTGCTTTGTGTAGCGGCACCACGTTGTATCATGTGAGCTAATATCGTAACGATATTAGACGTCGTCACATCACAAGCCTTTGTTTCTTTGGAGATAAATGGATAAACCTCTTTCTCCAGTGACCGATAAACGTTTTGATAAGTCCGCTTCCCCTCTTTTTTCATTTGGTTTACATAACTTTGAAACAGCAACTCTAAGCTTCCCTTGCTCTCCTCCTCTCTTCGAGCTACTTCACGCTTTTTCTCTGCGTTGGCTAATTCAAATTTAGGATCGAATCCCTGCTTTAACATTAAGCCCAGTTTATGCGCCTCTTTCCGCGCATCAACAAGACTGAGCGCCGGAAATCGCCCTAACTGAATAAAGAGACGTTTACCCTCGCGGTAGTAGCGAAAGACAAACCCTTTATTTCCACTAGCAAACACCTTCACTCCAAGACGTCCAGCGCCTTTAGTTCGGTCATCATCCCAAACGTAATACGCATTACTTTTAGGCTTTAAACCCACAATTTCTTTTTGCGTAATTGCCATAACAGTTCCTTTGTTGCGCAACTACACCCAAAGTTAAATTGGGTGTAGTTGTGGGTGTAGTTAGGAGGTCTCTTAATGACAGTTTGTGAGATATCACAAGATAAGGCAAGTCAAACAACTCACTATTTATCAATAATTTAAACACAATTTGAGATAACATGGAATTTGATAAAACAAATATTATCACGACTCATAATCGATTGGTCCGCAGTTCAAGTCTGCGAGGGGCCACCATATTCAGAAGGCTCGTAAAGAAATCTACGGGCCTTTTTTCGTTCTAGTCCTTTCCATATCCGGTCCGCAATTACTTCCTGTACGCTCTGGTCCATTAGGTCAGCCGAAACACGCCACGTAGTCACCACAGAGTCACACTTCCTCTGTCAGAGTGATATCCACCATCAGAACCTCTCTCGTCTGTACAACGCGAATCAGAGCAGATACATACCACTCAACATCAGACCGGAACCCCAGAAAAACTTCGCGCTGGAACCAACAAAAATATAACCAACATCCTGTCCATTAGCTGAGGTTATTAATTTAGATATGGGATGGAAAGCTAGTTCAGCGACGGAAGGGACACCCATGATCCAAAAGCTCTCAGAACTAGCAAATCAGGAAAAACAGCATTCAATGATGACCGATTACCCTCAGTGGTAATCGGTCTGTTATCTAGTAAGTGATTTCGGCCAGCAATCAGTGGCACTCAACCACAGCACCAGAAACAGCAGCTAATCATTGGACTGGTATTCATACTCGAATCGGAAAAACCAACGGCACACTGGATTACAGCGCGGATCTGGTATGAGTTAGGGCTAAGAGTTGGGTTGGTGCAATCAGATGGAACTACCGTCGTAGCTACCGACGACGGCAAACTGGACTGAAAACCTAAATAGGAAATTTACATTAGGGTTCGTGTCCAGCTCGGTATCTAGCCAAAATCACAGCTAAAGACCGGATAGAGACCGGACCGACGACGCCGTCGCCAAAGTTGCTGGAACTACATCATGCAGGAAGTCAGGCGGGATAAGTCTTAGAGTAAGATTACAGGGCCAGTCTGGTGTGACCGACCCAGCGATCTAGGATTTTAGTTAGAGCGCAGTTATCGATGGAACATCTGAAATATACAGCTTACTTTTAGTTACAGGAGATAAACTAGGTATGTGTTCGTACAGCCAGTCAATAAATCCCCTGCCGTCCATCACATAAATACCACGATCTTGTGCTTCACTTATTGCTTGCTCCGAAAGCACACCCGTTGTAATTAACCACTTTTGAGATTCATCATCGTCTAGCCCACTAAGTTGCTCTACGCCATGAATACTTGTATGACCATCGTGGTGCTTAACTTGTATAGTTAGCCTAGTCGATGTAAAAGTATCAGAGCGAGATGCTTCAATATCGGCGTCAGATATATCACTCGATTGATTCTTAGCTAAAATCTTACCTTGATAACCTTCGATCTTGAGCAATTCTAAAACCAACTTTTCTAATCCATACCCACCGCTTTCTAAGTTAGTTCTGCCCTGTTGGATATTATTTAATAGCTGTTCTTTAAATGTATGAGTTGCCAGCTCTTCTGATTCAAGAAATCGAGAGTTAAATGAAACACCACCATCTTTTTCTATCTGCTGAAGTAATGACAGAATTTCATCCCCAAATTCCGTGAGGGGACCGACTGCCATTCTAATTTTTAAGCGGCTGGAAAGACCTTGAGATAATTGGTTGCGTGGGATTTTTATGATCTTTCCAGTGGAGTCTCTTAGAAAAGAAACCTTTACCCTGTTTTCTCCGTAACTAATCCCTTTCTCATACTTTTTTACATCGGATGCATGACCGATAACGATATGCTTAGAGACTGGCACGACTATTATGTCGCCTTTCTTTATATTAAAGAAACGAGTTATTTGGTTCCGTTTTCGACCAATTGAACCGTACTCTCTAAGTAGCTCATCAATTACTTCTGTAGCTGATTTAAAAGCAGAGAAATTAACTCGCTGCCAACCATAACCAATCCAATCGTCTTCTGTTAAGCATTCAGGACTTCTCACTAGAATAATGTTATCCATTAATCTTCCTTGCATAGCAATGTTCGCCGAACCATCAAATAGTTCAAACACATATTAACACTATGATACTGATAATCATGGAGTTCAATATGATTAAGCTAACTAATCTTCAACAAATCACAACCCTACCAATCACCACCACCTTACAAGAACAAATCAAATCCATACTCACCGAACCATTTCACGATACAGCAGAAACCCAACAGGCATGGGATGTGCTGCAATGTGAACTCTGGTTTCTCACATCAAAATCCGAGCTCTCTACCGTCGTCGTCGACGATATCGAAATGCTAAAACGAGCACTTACCTACACCGAATTCGAAGACGATCTGGACTACGGAGCAACACTCACCCTGAGCATTGTCGAGGACTCTGGTAAGGGTATCTACCTACTGATACCTAAGACACTGCTCACCGAATTACGCCAATATTTCTCCATCGAGAATGACTAAGGAGGCAGCGATGCAATCCCGAAAATTCAAATTCAATAAGCGCCAACTCGACTCACTACCACCGACGCCGACGACGAGCAAAAGTAAGGAAACGGAATACACGGACGAGTTGTGTAGCGGTTTAAAATTAATCGTCAACCGTCAGGGGAGGAAGCGTTTCCTCTTTAGGTACACCTACAATCGGGTCAAAAAATCTATACAACTAGGCGAACATCCAGCGCTAGACATCAACACTGCTCGTCAGATTGCCAATGACCATAAACGGGAAATTGCTCTAGGCAATGATCCCAAGGCGATTCGTGATGAGAAGCGTAACGTGCTCACTTTTCAAGAATTTGCGGAGCTGCACTACTTACCCTACGCCATGATGAATAAGCTCACCGCCAAAAGTGATGCAGGTAGTCTCAAGCTCCATTTCTATCCGAAATGGGGTAAGAAACCTCTTACTGATATTGGTCAGCAAGATATTCAGAAATTGTTGGACGGGTTACTAGAAGGTAGGAAACCTGCAACGGTCAACCGTCTACGCTCTTTGATCCTTCGTATGTTCAGACTGGCAATGGAATGGGGCTATGTCGATTCTAATCCCGGTCAGTACATACGGAAGCTCAAGGAAAACAACGTAAGGCAAAGATTTCTCTCACGTGCAGAGGTTTCCAGCTTCATCAAGGCATGTAACGAAGAACCGAATCGAACTCAAGCCAACGCATTGAAATTTGCGCTACTAACAGGGATGCGCATAGGTGAAATAACTGGCTCAAAATGGGAGTGCCTTACTGTCGACGACGACGGCAATTGGAGCCTATTTCTACCACACACTAAGTCGGGATTGTCTAGAACGGTCCTACTCAACCACCTAGCTAAGGAGGTCATCCATGATCAACGACGATTTCAACAACCGAAGAACCCCTATATCTTTGCCGGAGATGCACCCGGTAGACCTATCGCTCATCCGAAGAAGGCATTTGCTCGAATCAAGAAAGCTGCCGGGATTACAGACAACTTCCGAATTCATGACTTGAGGCACAGCTTCGCATCGATACTGATCAATTCAGGTAATGCCACGCTCTATGATGTTCAGCATTTATTGGGGCATCAGAGTCCACAGACCAGCACTAGGTATGCTCATTTAGCTTCGAGTAGACTGAGGGAGGTAAGTGCTAATGTGGCTGAGTTGGTTGGAGGTGTGAATAAGTAATTATCTTAAGTAGCCTATTAGGGGGCTACTTAAGTCCAAACTTCAAGCTAAATAAGATATACATAACATTTTAAAGGTTAATATTTGCACTGCTTGTATTTTTTATCATTATGTACATTGATGCATTTGCTTATTTGATTGAATGTCGTTTATGAGTGATAAAAACAAAATACATGCTAATGATGGATTAGAGGCAGAGGAAGAAAGCTTTTCAGAAATAGTTATAGCTTTAGTTTCAGCCGTTGGAACAGACCTGAGTCGATTCATTAACTTAATGTCAGATGAACTAGAGTTGTACGACTTTAAACCCGAAGTCATTCGAGTTTCATCGGGTTTTTTGCAGGCACTTCAACCTGTGCCTGAAGGTTTATCAAAGCTTGAAACTATCAATTACTTTATGAATCTTGGAAATCAATATCGTAATGTGACTGAAGATAATGCAGCTTTAGCATATGCTGCTATTACCGAAATATCTCAACGACGAGCTGAAATTTTAGATGGGCTTGAGCCTCAACCATTAAAAAAGAAAGCATGGATAATTCGATCACTGAAACATCCTGATGAAGTTGCTGCTTTGAGAGAGACTTATGGCAACAGTTTATTTGTCATAGGGATTCATGCTAGCTACGAAAGTCGATTTCAATCACTTGATAATAAACGTAGAAGTACTGAAGATAGCGATGTCGTAAAGAAACTTATCTCCAGAGATGAGGATGAAGGACCAAATAACGGTCATGGGCAGCATACAAGAGATACTTTCCACTTAGCTGATTTTTTTATCGATGAAGATCAAAATCTTAATAAAAATAGGGTTGATGTGGAGCGCGTATTTAAGCTGATATTCGGATACCCATTTCTTACTCCCACGTTTGATGAATATGCCATGTATATGGCTTTCTCTGCATCTAGTCGATCTGCTGACTTATCAAGACAAGTTGGCGCAGTATTAACCAAAAATAACAATATCATATCAACAGGGGCGAATGATGTCCCTAGATCTAAAGGTGGTTTGTACTGGCCTTCCTTAGATAGCTCAAATACACGGATAGCAGATAGTCATGACGGTAGGGATTACATGCGTGGTTATGATGCTAACAAAAAAGCAATTCAAGAGGTCATTGACGATATCATTGATAAACTGGAACTTGAGAGCTCTGCTGAATTAAACAAAAAACTAAAAAATACAAAACTAAAAGATATCACAGAGTATGGAAGAGTCGTGCATGCTGAAATGGAGGCTATTTTATCTTGTGGTAGAACCAATAATAGTACTTTAGAGACAACGCTGTATTGTACAACTTTCCCATGTCATAACTGTGCGAAACACATAATTGCTGCGGGAGTATTGAGAGTTGTATATGTTGAGCCATATGCAAAAAGTAAGGCGTTTGAGTTTCACTCTGATGCAATTTCAGAAGGTTATTGTGAAGATAAAGTGTCCTTTGAGCCATTTGTTGGAGTTGGACCAAGAAGTTTCTTGAACTTCTTTTCTATGACTTTAGGTAATGGTCGAGAGATAAAGCGCAAAAAATCTTCAGGCGAGACTGTAGACTGGAGTAGAGAATCAGCTAAACTTAGGCTAAAACCTAACCCAATCCAATATATTACAAGCGAGGAATTTTCCTCAGCATTAACAAGTGAGCATTTCAAAATCTTTAATGATAAAAAATGTTAACTAACAGGAACTTATGATGAAAAAAGTTGATAACAGAGCTCTAGTCGAACACTTGGAGAAGGCTGAGCAGAAAATGGCAGCTTGGCCTCAATGGCAACAACAAATTTTCAGATCAAAAGTAACCTCTCAATCTTCTCAACTCTCTAGCCAAAGAACTGTTAGAGAGTCATCTACTACTAACTAAAATCCTAGATCGCTGGGTCGGTCACACCAGACTGGCCCTGTAATCTTACTCTAAGACTTATCCCGCCTGACTTCCTGCATGATGTAGTTCCAGCAACTTTGGCGACGGCGTCGTCGGTCCGGTCTCTATCCGGTCTTTAGCTGTGATTTTGGCTAGATACCGAGCTGGACACGAACCCTAATGTAAATTTCCTATTTAGGTTTTCAGTCCAGTTTGCCGTCGTCGTCGACGGGAGTTCCATCTGATTCCATCAACCCAACTTGACACCCTAACTCATACCAGATCCGCGCTGTAATCCAGTGTGCCGTTGGTTTTTCCGATTCGAGTATGAATACCAGTCCAATGATTAGCTGCTGTTTCTGGTGCTGTGGTTGAGTGCCACTGATTGCTGGCCGAAATCACTTACTAGATAACAGACCGATTACCACTGAGGGTAATCGGTCATCATTGAATGCTGTTTTTCCTGATTTGCTAGTTCTGAGAGCTTTTGGATCATGGGTGTCCCTTCCGTCGCTGAACTAGCTTTCCATCCCATATCTAAATTAATAACTTCAGCTAATGGACAGGATGTTGGTTATATTTTTGTTGGTTCCAGCGCGAAGTTTTTCTGGGGTTCGATTCTGGTGTTGAGTGGTATGTATCTGCTCTGATTCGTACTGTACAGACGAGAGAAGGTTCTGATGGTGGATATCACTCTGAGACAGGAAGTGTGACTCTGTAGTGACTACGTGAAGTGTTTCGGCTGACCTGATGGACCGGAGCTTACCGGGAGTAATTGCGGACCAGATATGGAAAGGACTGGAACGAAAAAAGGCTTACGGATTTCTCCATAAGCATTTTTTGTATCTTATATCTTTGGGTACAGTTTCGGTTGCGGTAACTCGTCACTAACCTCGTAATAGCTTTTCTTCTTCCCCTCTTCTTTAACTATTAT